>JAJRUU010000055.1 GCA_024277605.1 bacterium | reverse complement strand
TTTCGGCAAATTTATTCAATCCTGCGCCATCAGGCATAGCTGCAGTGATAGCGATTATCTTTTCATTTTGTTCGGCCAGCTTGATGAGTGCAGAAGAAAAACAACTGGTATATGAAGGTATAGCGGATTTCTTGCAGAAACAGCCGGTTTCTATATCAAAGGGAGGCGCACTGTGGAACTGGCGAGAATGCTCTTCAGCCGGGGGATAGCCATTACCCTTTTTGGTTACTACGTGGATTAAGATGGGGCCTTCCAGCCTTTTCACCGCCTTAAAGGTTTCCAATAAGTCTTCCATATTATGGCCACGCACCGGGCCGAAATACTCAAATCCCAATTCATCGAACATGGTTACTGGAACCACCAATGTCTTTAGCGCTTCTTTAACCCGATATGCAGCTTCCATCATATGATCACCCACACTCGGGATTGAGGTAACCAAGTGTTCCATGTCTTTCTTCAGCTTGTGATAAAACTGACCGGTAGTGATACGGTTTAAATAATGTGTCAGCGCCCCTACATTGGGAGAGATGGACATCTCGTTGTCATTTAAGATCACAATCAAGTTGCGCTTTAACGTACCGGCATGATTCAACGCCTCAAAAGCCATACCGCCGGTAAGCGACCCATCTCCGATAACCGCCAGGGCAAAATGTTGCTCATCATTATGCCGCATTCCTTCTGCCAAGCCTAAGGCAGCTGAGATAGAAGTGCTGGCATGACCGGTGCCAAAGGCGTCATGCGGGCTTTCATCCGGTTTGGGAAAGCCGCTGATTCCATGCCACTGACGTAAAGAGGAAAACCTGTCCCGTCTGCCGGTAAGTAATTTATGGGTATAGCTTTGATGTCCCACATCCCAGATGATCTTATCCTCAGGGGTATCAAAGCTATAATGCAAGGCAATGCTCAACTCCACCACCCCCAGATTCGAGGACAGGTGTCCACCGGTGGTTGATACGGTTTCAATGATGCATTGCCTTATTTCTTTGGCCAGGAGCGACAGTTGGGGCTTAGGAATTGATTTTAAGTCTTGTGGGCTGTTGATTGTATCTAATAAATTAGGCATGGTACTAACTCTTGCGCCGTCCGATAAACTGGGCTATTTCCTTTAATCTAGAAGATTTTTCGCCCAGCGGTTCTAAATCCTGCCGGGCGGCTGCAATTAAATGTCGGGCCTGGCTTTTAGCCTGTTTCATCCCCCACACAGCGGGATAAGTGACCTTACCAGCGTTCGCATCGGCCCCGGTATGCTTTCCTAATGTTTCGCTTTCACCTTCTACGTCCAGTATATCATCAATGATTTGATATGCCAAGCCAACTTTCTCCCCATAATCACAAAGTAGCGCCAATTGTTTTTCCGAACAATTGGCCGCTAGCCCGCCCAGCATGACACTGGCACGAATCAGGGTACCGGTTTTGTGGGTGTGAATATACTCTAATTGGGGAACATCTACCTGTTTACCTTCTGATTCAATATCCACTACCTGCCCGCCGATTAAACCCATACTGCCGGCCGCCTGTGATAATCTTCGGATAATATTCAACTGCTGTTCCGGGGCAATGACTGTGGTAAGTGCGGGGCTGGTCAAGAGTTCAAACGCCAAAGTAAGCAGGGCATCGCCAGCCAAAACAGCAATTGCCTCACCGTAAACTTTATGGTTGGTGGGCTTTCCCCGGCGCAGATCATCATTGTCCATCGCCGGCAGGTAATCATGAACCAGGGAATAGGCACGTATAAGCTCAAGCGCAGCGGCTATCGGAAGAATAGTTTCAGGCTCGCCACCCACCGCATAAGCGGAAGCCAGCGCCAGGATAGCCCGCAAACGTTTCCCCCCGGCAAAGACGCTATAACGCATAGCCTGGTGGATAGTAGGGGGATAATGATCCGCTGCCGGCAGACACTGCTCGAGATAGTTATTTACCAGTTCCTGTTTTAACTTTATATATGCTTTGAATTCCATTAACCCGATCTATTCATAAGTTTATATATGATTTGCCAGACCAGGCATGGCCTGGACTTATTATCAAAAGAGTCTAAAGCCAACATCCATGATAACTTTGCTTGCCTGAAAATTATTGTGTGGAAGCTGACAAAGTTAATATTATCAGGCAGATGTGGTTTTGCTGTTAATAATGCCCGAATTATTCGGGTTAAGTGGTGGTTTCTTTTAACTTAGCAGGTAAAACGAAATAATATTCTAAAGGCGAGCGTTTGTCAACCCAACTTCAGACTTAGTACAGCATCCATATTATGTTGAAAATTATAAATTTATCAGCCCCAGGCTGAATTTATGAATAGATCGGGTAAAAAAAATGAACTTAAGCCTTGGCAAAAGAAGGAATGGTGTATCCCGGCTAAAGCCAACGCCGAATTTGTCTGCCAAATGGAAGGAGTGTTAGACGTTTACAAAAGGCCGTATGACCCGAAACTCCCGCAGGTTTGCATGGATGAGGTAAACGGCGGCGGAAGTCAGGCGCATTGCGGATAAGCTGGAGATTCTTTATACACTAACCGGAAGGCAATGCTATTATTTTTTACATCCTCAAATCATTCCCATCGCTTCTACTACGATCATCCCACCCCATTTTATCCACAGATTCTGTGGAGGAGGCTTGGTTTTTGTGGGTGTTAGTTATCCAGTTCATGCAGCATTTTCTGCTTCTTTTTGTCACCCTCCACTAACTTGGCACACTTTAACATGGCTTTACCATATAAGGGATTGGCTGCGTCTTTGTCCTCATGTAGCCAATAGCCTGGATACATAGGGCAATAATAGGTGAACAGTTCACCACTTACGTTCTGCGGCTGACCAAATTTTTCCACATAGTTGATAACCGGTTTGCTTAAGTCGGCAAAATGTTTACGTACCGTCTTTATATTACCGCGAGTTAAATGGGCGGCATGTTCACCGGCTTCGTTGATTAGCATATACTTTTCGTGCATATCCTGCCCATGTTTGGGATGTTTGGCGTGCATTTTTTCAGCCATTTCTGCCCGCTTAACAATTTTTTGAGCTTCACCGGCGACCCCATCCAGCGAATCAGCCGCCAATTCGCCCCTGATTTTTAAGTAACTGTTAACAATCTCACCCATAGCGGACTGGAAATGATCTTCCCCGGCTAAAGCTATACCGGAACCTATAGTCAGCCCACCGGCAAATAACATACTCATTAACAAAGCCATTTTTTTCATGATTAATTCTCCTCTTTGTGGTTAATATTTCTTACTCAATACATGCAGCATCAGCTTAGCTACCAGCAGAATCTTTTCCCCGGTTATATTCTCCGGCAGGTCGTTGGTTTTGTGCATATAGGGGTCAGGCATCCATTCTATCCAGGCGGTGGGGATATCATATTTCTCGAATGAATTGGGAAAACCCAGCAACCAACCTGTTTTAAGTGAAAGACTTCCGCCCGTCTCATTGATTTTTTTCACCTCCTCTCTGCAGAATTCAGCCATTTTAGAATCAGTAAAAACAACATTTCGGATAGCGAGGTTCCGGCCCGTCCCCAGCTTGTCCAGGTAAATACAGCCCACTATCTTTCTTCTTGCCTCAGCGGATAATGATTTCAAATAGCTTAAGCTACCATAAGTGTGGCCGGAGAAGCCCTTAATAGCCTCCTCGGCTCCAAAACCGGCTATAATAATCGTGTTTTCCGGTTGAAACTCATATTGTTTAAACAGCCGTGCCAGCTCAAGCAGCAGCGCCAATCCAGAAGCGTCGTCGTTGGCTCCCGGGCTTTGTTCGACTGTATCTGAGTGGGCGGCAAGTACTATTGTCTGTGGAGTCCGTCCCTCCAATAAGCATAGTATGTTTTGTCCTTCACTCCCATCAGGCAATCTAAAGAAGTGAACCTGGGGCACATAGCCCATTTGTTGTAACCTCTTACTAAACCAATTTGCCGCTTCATTAGCCTTATCTGAACCAGCTGGCCGGGGACCAATGTTCAGTGAGAGGCGCCTGATATCCGCCATGATGCGTTTAGGATCAATTTGCTGCTCCATCTCTATTATTACCTCTTTGTGTTTCCCATGTTCTGAGGGGATATTCTCAGACAAGGAACAACTTAGTAAAAACATGAGTGGTAATGAAATAAAAAATGATGTAATATAAGTGTGATTCATCTTTTGCCATCCTCCTTCATAAAATGTTTCATGTTAGACAGAATAGAGCAAAAGGTGTACCAATCAAAAGTATGGTTCATTATAAGTTAATTAAAGCTATATTATCAGGCAGTTATGCTGTAGAGCTAAAAACAATCACTTTCTTTCAGGTAGACTGTTTGTAGAATATTCAACAACTGGTGCGGGATATTCTACAAATTCTTGCTTAAAAATACATTTGCAAGATGTAACCATAAGATAATAATACGTATAATAACAATAAATTAACCCCATTAATTGATGTTGGCACACCCTTTGCTTTATAGAGCGGTGTTTGGTATTTGGGGCCAGTTACTTCACTAGCTAGAGGAGAATTCCGCATGATGGGCTTGAATAAATTTATCCCGCTTATTGCCCTGGCGTTAGTATTGGTGATCGGCCCGGGCGGGGCTTTCGCCAGTGCCGATGAGGAAGCACAATCAGCAGTTTCCACTGTGGATGATTTAACGGCTGAGTTGGATCTGGGGCAATTAATGGCTTTGGCCTTCCGGGATAATCCCCGCTTGAGGGCGGCTAAATTGAGCTGGGAGGCGGTGATTGAGAGGTATCCGCAAGTTACGGCGTATGATGACCCGGTGTTGCGCTATTCTTATGCTATTGAGGAGGTAGAAACCAGGGTGGGGCCGCAGGAGCAGAAGTTCTCCCTCTCGCAGGCAATTCCATTTCCGGGCAAGCTTTCGCTTAAAGGGGATATTGTGACCCGTGAGGCGCAAATGGCACGCTTGGAGGTTGAGCGGCAGACCCGTGACCTGATTGTGGAGTTAAAAGAGGCTTACTATGAATTGCTTTACATAACCCAGGCGATTGAGATTACCAGGCAGAATAAAGAGCTGGTGGAGCATCTGGCTAAGATCGGGACCACAGATTATGCAATGGATGGCACTACCTTAAATGATGTATTTAAGGCTCAATCGCAACTGGCGCAGCTTTCGTATGATCTTATCTTGCTGACCGAGTTCGAGCAGGCTGAGATTACCCGTATAAATTCCATTCTGAACAGGCCGCCGGAGGCGGTTTTGGGAAAACCGAAGGCGGTAGGCTATGCAGCATTTAAATATACTCCGCAGGAGCTGTATCAGTCGGCGCTTGAGCATCAACAGGAGTTGGGTATTTCTGAGCTTCAGATTGAAAAGAGCCAGAAAGCGCTGAGTTTAGCCAAAATGGAGTACCTGCCCAATTTTAATTTAGGATTTAGTTACATAGATGTGGGAGAAGCTGAGCCCAGCCCATTGGGCAGCCTGCCGGATGACAGCGGCCAGGATGCCTATGGGTTTGATTTTGGAATCAGCATTCCCTTGTGGTTCGGTAAGAACAGCTCGCGGGTAGCCGAGGCTAAGCTGAAACATGAAGCGGCGGTTTATAATAAAAAAGACAGGGAGAATAAAACCTTCTCTGATATTAAGACGCTGTATTTCAAATTACAAAATTCCGAGCGTTTAATCCGGTTGTATCAGGACTCTCTCATCCCTCAGGCCGAGCAGTCTATGGAGACTGCCGAGACTTGGTATAAGGAAAAAAAGGGGAGTTTTTCCGGTTTGCTTGAGACCCAGAGCGTGTGGCTCAACTTTAATCTGGCACGAGCCAGGGCGTTAACTGATTACTACCAGCGCATTGCCCTGTTGGAGCGGCTGGTGGGGGCAAGCCTGGAGATTAATCGCCCGCCTCAAGCGGCGGTTAAACAGGAGGGCAAATAGATGAAACCCTTTAGAATAATCACGACACTACTTGGACTGGCAATGCTATTTTCTGCCAATACTTTTGCCGGTGATATGAGTTATCGGGAGATGAAACAGGAGTACCAGCGCAATGAGGCGCCCCTGTTTTATCAGCAGAGCGCAGCGGCGGCTTCAACCACACAGCAGGCAGTAATAAAGGGGCTTGCCTCGTCGGGGCTTGCCTCCACGGGGCTTGCCTCGTCGGAGCTAAAAATTAAAGCAGAGGAGTTGGAGGAGTTGAAACAACGCTGGGATGCCATTATTAAAAAAGTTTCACAGGATAAGCAATTTTTTGATTTTGAGTCTGAAGCAAGTCAAAAAATTCGCCAGTTGGCTAAAACCGATGAGGTCAAAAACCTCTTAACGCAGCCGATTGATTTGAATATCTTGATCTCGACAGCCTTTGAAAGAAACCCCGGTTTAGCCAGCGCCGAAAAAAATTGGTCTGCCGCCATAGAGAAATACTCCCAGGCTACTCAACTGGATAATATCTTAAGGCAGTACCAGGCGTTTATTAAGGATTTGGACACCAAGGTTAGCCGTATGCCGCATAAGGCTTCGGTATCTCATAAGTTTCCTTTCCCTGGTACATTGACACTTAAGGGGGATATAGTGACCAGGGAAGTGGAGATAGCCAGGGAAAAATATCTGATTACCTTGAGGAATTTAATTACTGATATTAAAAATACCTACTATGAATTAATTTACAGCGGACATGCCATCCGGATAACTGATGAGAATCTGAGGCTACTCAAGCACCTGGAGAAAGTGGCTTATGTAAAATACAAGACCGGTGAGGCGGGCTATAGCGATGTGGTCAAGGTGCAAACCCGCACAGCTAAGCTGGCGGATGATTTGACTACCTGGCGGGAGTATAAGGACACGGTAGTGGCCGAGTTAAACAAATTCTTGAATCTACCGCCCCAGTTCCCACTGGGACAGCCCGCCGGGGTTGAGTTAGGTGACACCGGTCTTTCTCTTGCCGAGCTTATAGATTTGGGGCTTAATTTTCAGCAGGAAATAAGGATAATCCAATTGAAGATTGACAAGACCAATCTGGCGATTGAACTGGCGGAGAAAAAGTTTTATCCTGATTTTAGCCTGGGCTTCAGCAACTTTGAGAATGATAAGCAAAATTTGGCAGGAGTGGGTAAGCAGAGTGAACCTTTCAGCTTAAAACCGGTTACTAAGACTAATTTTTGGTTTGGCAAAAACGATGCCTATATTCGTGAGGCGCGGTTGATCTATCAGTCCTTGATCGATGAGCTGGAATCGCAGCAGGATAAACTGAAATATGCGGTGAAGCAGGTTTTCTTTCAACTGGATACCGCCAGGCGGGATGTGCTTTTGTACAAAGAATCCTTGCTGCTACTGGCTAAGAGTAATCTGGATGTGGCCCAGACTGATTATCAGTCGGGCAAGGCCGATTTCCTGGATGTGCTGGATGCGCAACGGATCTGGCTGGACTATAACCTGCTCTATCAACAATACATCCGGGAGCAGAATCAGAACCTGGCCAGGCTGGAGCAAACCATCGGCAAACGCTTGCCTTAAATTCGGAGAGAATTACCATGAGATTCGGCATAAATAAGGAATTTTTAGAGAAAAACTGGAGACCGCTACTGGTTATTCTGGCGCTGGGCATAGTTTTGGGCTATTGGCTTTCTCCTTCACCCCAGGTTGTTTTAGATAAAACCTCCCCCAAAGCCCAGAGCCAGAAAAAGGTCACGCATTGGACTTGTTCCATGCACCCCCAGGTAAAAGCCTCGGAGCCGGGTAAATGTCCGATTTGCGGTATGGATTTAATCCCGATTTATGAAGCCGGGGATGACGACGATAGTCAGGCCAGCTTAACGCTGGGGGAACGTGCCCAAAAATTAGCCGAAGTAGCCACCGATGTAGTGGATTACCGGCCACTGAACAAGGAAATCTATACCGTGGGCAAGATCGACTATGACGAGGCGCGGGTAGCTTATGTGGCCGCCTGGATCGGGGGACGTATTGACCGGCTATATGCTGATTTTACCGGTATCCAGGTAAACAAGGGCGATCATCTGGTGCAGCTATACAGCCCGGAGTTAATGAGCGCCCAGGAGGAATACCTGTTAGCCTTAAAGAATGTCCGACAGAGTGTCGGCAGCCAATTTAAAGGCATGGCCGAGAATACCTTAAAGTCAGCCCAGGATAAGTTGTTATTATATGGAATCACCGAGGAGCAACTTAAGGAGATAAGGAAGCGGGGCAAAGTGCAGACTCATCTGACTATCAACGCCCCGATCAGCGGTACCGTCATTCATAAAAAAGCGCTGGAGGGCATGTATGTGAAGATGGGCGATCCCATATACACCATTGCCGATTTATCGAGGGTATGGCTTTATCTGGATATTTATGAATACGATCTGGCCTGGATTAAATACGGGCAGCTGGTGGAGGTGACCACTGAAGCTTATCCCGGCGAACTGCTTGAGGGACGCATTGTATTTATCGATCCATTTTTGAATGAACAGACCCGTACGGTAAAGGTAAGGGTAAATGTGCCCAATCCGACAGGGGCATTTAAACCGGGCATGTATACCAATGCCTATATAAAGGTTAAGGTAGGTACTGGAGGCCAGGTAGAAATGGCTGATCTGGCGGGTAAATATATCGGTCCCATGCATCCGGAGATAGTCCGGGATAAACCGGGCAAGTGTCCTATTTGCGGTATGGATTTAGTGCCGGTGGGGGGAGTGGTAGGTATGATGAGCGCAAGCAAACCTGAGGGGGGCATAAAATCCAATCCCAAAGGGATATTATCAGTTCCACGCAGTGCAGTGCTGGATACCGGCCCACGGAAATTGGTTTATGTGGAGGTCAAGCAGGGGAAATACGCTCCCCGGGAGATACGATTGGGGCCGTTGGCCGGGGAGTATTATCCGGTGGTAAACGGACTGGAGGCTGGTGAAAAGGTAGTCACTTCGGGCAATTTTCTGATCGATTCCCAGATGCAGCTAGCCGGTAAGCCCAGCCTGATGTTTCCCGAGGGTTCAAATATAGACGTACATGCCGCCATGGGGCATGGTGGTATGTCCATGCCCGGGGGAAAGCAAGCGGGCAAACCGCAGAATAAGTCCCAGGCGGAAACTCGTAACCAGCAGGCTGTCCAACTTAAAGTGCCCCCCCAAATAATTAAGCAAATAGATAAGTTGCTGGCGGCCTATTTTATTATCCAGCAAAAATTAAGCGCTGATTCTGCCGAGCAGATAGAGACGGCTCAGCAGGAATTGATCGGTGCACTGGCTGAATCAGCAGATATGGCCGATAAGCTGCCCCCAAATCATCAAGGTCATTTTAAAGCCTCGCTGGAGGAATTGGATAAAGCTGCCGCTGGCTTTAAAGGCAAAGATATTGAACAGCTGAGAAAGAATTTTGACAGCTTATCCAAAGCCATGATTGCCCTGGTCAGGGATTTCTATAAAGACCAGCCAGGAGCAGATGAAGTATATCAGCTTTACTGCGCTATGGCTCCCGGTTACTGGTTGCAAGATGAGAAAGACACCAGGAACCCCTATTATGGCTCATCCATGCTCGCTTGCGGCGAGCTGGTTAAGGATTGGGGGAGGCTGACAAACCATGATAAATAAACTTATCAGGTTCTGTTTAGAGAATGCCTTTATCGTATTTATACTGACCCTGGTGGCTATTGGCTGGGGCTGGTATGCGCTCAACAATATCCCGGTAGACGCCATTCCCGATATCGGTGAGAACCAGGCTATTGTGTTTACCGACTGGATGGGGCGTGACCCGCAAACGGTGGAGGATCAGGTAACTTATCCGCTGACCATCAGTTTGGAAGGGGTGACGGGAGTAAAGGTTATCCGTTCCTTCTCCGGTTTCGGTTTTTCCTCTATTTATGTGGTGTTCAAAGATGGGATTGATTTTTACTGGGCGCGTTCGCGGGTTTTAGAACGGCTGAATGTAGCCCAGCGCTGGCTGCCGGAAGGGGTGGTGCCGGTATTAGGCCCGGATGCCACCGCCATGGGGCAAATCTTCTGGTACACGGTAGAGGGCCAGGGCTACGATCTGGGGCAATTACGCTCTATACAGGACTGGTATGTGCGTTATCAGCTAAATGCGGTGGATGGAGTCTCTGAGGTGGCCTCGGTGGGCGGTTATGTCAAGCAATACCAGGTTGATGTAGACCCCAACCGCATGCGGGCGCATGGGGTAAAGCTGTCTGATGTGTATATGGCGGTGCGCCGCTCCAATATCGATGTAGGCGCCAAGGTGGTGGAAAACTATGGCATGGAATACATCATCCGTGGAGTGGGCTTTGTTAAATCAGTAGCGGATGTGGAAAATATTGTGGTGAAGGCGACTTCCGGCACTCCTATTTTTGTCAAGAATGTGGCTACGGTAACCCTGGGGCCTGACTTTCGCCGGGGGGGGCTGGATAAAGAAGGGGCTGAGGTGGTAGGCGGGGTGGTGGTTATGCGCTATGGGGAAAACCCGCTTCAAGTAATCAAACGGGTCAAGGAGAAGATAAAAGAGCTTGAACCCGGACTGCCGCCAGGGGTAAAGATCGTGCCTTTTTATGACCGTACGGGGTTGATCTATGAAACTATCGACATGCTTAAGGCCGCCCTGTCTGAAGAAATGCTGATCACTGTATTGGTGATAATCTTTTTCCTGCTGCATCTGCGCAGCTCCATGATTGTGGCCAGTACCTTGCCGCTGGCGGTGCTTTTGGCCTTTATTGCCATGTATTATATGAAGGTTGATTCCAACGTGATGTCCCTCTCCGGGATTGCCATCGCTATCGGCACCCTGGTGGATATGGGCATTATTATGACCGAGAACATTTACAGCCACTTAACCGAAATGGATGGGAGCAAAAGCCGGCTGGAAGTGGTCTATGATGCGGCGGTGGAGGTAGGCAGCGCCATATTAACCGCGGTCACCACCACTATCATCGCCTTTGTCCCGGTATTTGCCATGCAGGATCAGGAGGGCAAGTTATTTAAACCATTAGCCTGGACCAAAACCTTTTGCCTGGTGGCCTCCATAATCGTAGCCATAACCCTGGTGCCGGTATTATGCAATCTGTTTTTAAAAGATGTTAAATTAAAAAAGCGTACATCTAAGGGAATAACTGCCTTACTGGGGGTAGCGTTTTTCTTATTGCTACGCTCGCTGTTGACCAAATATTTTACTCCTCCCATCTGGGGCATGCCCATCTGGCTGGTAGCCCTGCTGGGCGGTATGGCGCTGTCCGGGGTGGGCTATATTATGACTCAGGAGCGTCTGCAGCCGCTGGAGAATAGTCGTATTTCACGCTTTATCCTGCGGGTTTATGAACCGACTCTTAAATGGGTATTAGAGCATAAGCTGCAGTTTCTGGCCCTGCCGGTCGGCATAGTGATAATTGGTTTTTCCATCTGGCTGGGGTTTGATACGGTATTTAGTCCGTTGCGAGTCAGCTTTAATAAAATTGGCTTGCCTATCCAGCAAACCCAACCCTGGGTTTACTTAAAGCACAAATTCCCCGGTATCGGCCGCGAGTTTATGCCCGCCCTGGATGAGGGGTCTTTCCTGTATATGCCCTCGCTGCTGCCGGCTGCCAGTTTAACCCAGGTAATGGAGGTAATGCAGAAGCAGGATGTCCTGATGAAGCAAGTACCGGAGGTGGAATCAGTGGTGGGTAAGCTGGGAAGGGCTGAATCGGCGCTTGATCCGGCCCCGATAGGTATGATTGAGACGGTGGTCATGCTGAAGCCCAAAAGCGAGTGGCGCATGATTCCGACTGAAAGATGGTACAGTGATCTATGGCTGCCTGAGTTTGCCAGGAATTTTCTGGGCATTCTCTGGCCTGAAGAGCGGCAAATCACCAAGAATGAGATATTAGAAGATCTAAGGAAAAACACCGACATCACCGGGGTGGCGCCCACCTGGCTGCAGCCGATCCAGACGCGGGTGGTGATGCTGCAATCGGGCTTGCGGGCCATGATGGGGGCCAAGATATTCGGCGATGATTTAAAAGAGATTGAGCGGGTGGGCCTGGAACTGGAGCAGATTATTAAACAGGTACCCGGAGCGGTGGATGTGCTGGCTGACCGCATTGTGGGCAAACCCTATATTGAATTTAACATCAATCGCCAGGCAGCCGCCCGCTATGGAGTAAAATTGCAGGATGTGCAGGATGTGATAGAGACAGCCATCGGCGGGGTAAACCTCACCTGGACGGTGGAGGGGCGTGAGCGCTACCCCATACGGGTGAGATACCTGCGTGAGCTGCGGGATAACTTCGATGCACTGCCCAAAATACTGGTACCCACCCCTGCCGGGGCCCAGATTCCCATATCACAAGTAGTGGATATAAAATATGTAATCGGCCCGGCCATGATAAAAAGTGAGAACGCCCTGCTGTTGGGCTATGTTACCTTCAATACCCGTGAGCGGGATGAGGTCAGTGTGGTGGAGGATGCTCAAAAGCTGGTAGCGGCCAAGATGAGTAGTGGCGAGTTTAAACTTCCCCAAGGTTACTATATAAAGTGGGCCGGGCAGTTTGAAAACCAAGTACGGGCTAACAAGAGATTGTCCATGCTGTTACCCATCTGTTTATTTGCCATCTTCTTCATCCTTTACTTACAGTTTCGCCACCTGCCGATCACCCTGGTAATCTTTTTTGCCATTCCGGTGTGCTTCTCCGGGGGATTTATCTTCCTGTATATTGCTGGTTATAATTTGAGCGTAGCGGTATGGGTAGGTTTTATTGCCCTGTTCGGGATTGCGGTGGATGATGGAGTGGTAATTGCCACCTATCTGGAGCAAACCTTTACCAAAATGCCCATAACCAGTATTCAGGATATTCGCCAGGCCACTATCTATGCCGGAATGCGCCGTATCCGCCCGGTGTTGATGACCACCTTTACCACTATAATTGCGCTACTTCCTATTTTATTAAGCACCGGCCGCGGCTCGGATGTAATGAAACCCATGGCCATCCCCTCTTTTGGGGGAATGACTATAGAGCTAATCACTTTATTTGTTGTGCCCTGTTGCTATTGCGGGTTTAAGGAGCTTAAAATGCGCTTCGGTTTTAAAGATAGACACTTTGACATAGATCCAAAACTGGCGCAGCAACAATCTGGGTAAGGGGGTGAGAGAGATGAGAGTAAAGCTTAAATTCCAAATTATGCCGGTTATGCTAATACTACTGAGTTTGTCAATATCCGGTTGCTGGATGATGGCTCCTGTGATGGGGGGGCATGCCGGACAAACTAAGGCCAAAGAAGAAGCTGAGTGGATCTTCTGGAAAAAGCTGGAGACGGCCGATACCCCAAAAGAGCATCTGGCGATAGCTAAATCCTACCGCCAGGATGCGGAGGACTATCGATTGGAGGCTAAGGAGCACCAGCGGCGTAAAACAGTATACGAGGGTTATAAAGAAAAACCCGGGATGGATGAAAATACTGCTGAATTCATGGCGATTCATTGCCAGCGGCTGGTGGAAAAGTATACTGAATTGGCAGATGAGATGGAAATCCTGGCCCGGCAGCATGAAGTAATAGCGGAAACACTTGCCGGGGAGCAGAAAGAAGGCGAGGAATAATTCGCTTAAATCAGATATAACCTCGAAGGAGGTGGATTATGATGGAACAATTGTTACGCAAGCAAATCAGAAGAATACAGTCGCCAGTTCGCATTATCCTTACCGATGGTACAGAGATAAGGGGAGAGGTGCATATATTACCTGACCACCGCTTGCTCGATCTACTAAATAGTGGAGCATCTAACAGGACATTTATAGCGGTAACTGAAGCTGGTGTTAAGCTGCCCAATGGTGAGGAAATACACTTACCGTTTCTGGCGATCAACGCAAATGTTATCCGGCTATGCTTTCCGCTTCGGGAAGGCATCGATAAACAGGCTGATAAACCTGTCTAACCCTAAAAATTCGGGCAGGCATAGCCTGTTTCTTCAGGATGTTGGCTAATGAACCTTATCTCACGGGGGGTGTCTTGCAAACCCAGTCTGAATTTATGAGTAGATCGGGTCTAAAAGAGGAGTGCTGCATGCTTTGCAATGGCAAGTTGATCCTGACTATAAATGGACTTTGCCAGGGTAGTGTGGGGTGTATAACGGTAGAAATTCAGAATGGCCAGCGAGAAACTATCGTCGCTATTACCGAGAATGCTGTGTTTACCGATAAGCATGTGCAGGACTATTGCGCTCTGCTAAGGGGGCTTAAGGAGGTCTTGCAACTGGAAGCTAAAATTGTTCATATTGAATTAAATAATTCCCATATTATAGATTGGATTAAATCGTCAACCGACATTCCCCAAGCAGCCCATCTGGATGCCTTCCATGAAGAGCTTCAGAAACTGCTGGGCGGTTTCGAAAAGGTGCATTGGGAATTAAAGAGTAACGGTCTGTGTTTTTAAGTTTGAGGAGGTAGGCTACCATGAAAGACTGTATCAAAATAAGGGAAATCCCAGTAGAAAAAATGCATTGTATTGGATACGAAGCCAGAATAGAAAGAGCCATAGGTGTTTTAAAAGGTATCCGGCAGGTTAATGCTGATTACCAAAAGGGGTTGGTGGCGGTTGAATATGATTTGATGGAGGTCGGCTTAAAACAGATAGAGGAGCAGCTACAAAAAGTCGGCTGTAATCTCGGAGGTGGATTTTATACGTTTAAAAGCAACTTGCTGCATTTTACCGAGGAGAATGAAAAGAGCAACTTGCTATCCAGCCATGGCGAATGTTGTTCAAATCCCAAATTTTTGGACAAAAAGTAATCCAAATTACCAACCAAAGGCAGGAGAGCAAGATGAAACTTAAAAAGCAAAGATTGTTATTAATAATTACCGGGGCTATCTGGGTATCAATGCTAACGGTGGCTTGTTCCACCCCCCGGTCGACTTTCAATTGGACTTTTTGGAAAAACCTCAAGGTGAGCCAAAGGTCAGCGACAGAGCATCGCACTATTGCCGCTTCCTATCGCCAGGGGGCCTTAGATTACCGGCACATGGCCCGGGAACATGAGCGCATGAAAGCTGAATACGCAGAATATGCCAGTGATGTGGCCGCGGCTATGCAAGCCCATTGCGACAACCTGATTAAAAAATTTAACGAGCTGGCAGCGGAAATGGAAGTTATGGCCAAGGAGCATGAAGAGTTTGCCAGATTGGCAGATCGGCCATTGTATAAGCCAATCGGTGAGTTTTAGGTCTTGTTTTACCCGAAAAATTCGGGCAGGCATAGCCTGTTTCTTCAGGATGTTGGCTCATAAGTGCTTATCTCACAAGGGGGGTCTGGCAAACCCAGCCTGAATTTATGAATAGGGCGGGTATCAAGGCAGCGGTAGAAATTTTGGCTGATGACTATTCTCCACAGAACAACAAACACCGTATTCTTCAACTGCTTGACCGGGAGGCTGATCGGTTGAATGAGGTACTCACCACTTTCTTGTCCTTTGCCAAGCCCCATCCGATGCAATCCAGCCCAGCTGATGTGGTAAAACGGCTTGAGGGAATGATCGGACTGACTAAATCGCAGGCCAAAAAGTCCCATGTGAAGATAATGCGTCACCATCCACCTGAGTTGCCTTTGATTAACATGGATGAGGAACGCATAGGCCAGGTGTTTCTGAACTTGATGTTAAATGCCATGCAAGCCATGCCTCAGGGAGGGAGGCTTGACATTCATATCCAGCAAGTTATTAAAGACGACAAGCCCGGACTCCAGCTGGAGTTTAGCGATAATGGGGAGGGAATTAAATCCGAAGATTTGCCCAATTTGTTTAATCCCTTCTTTACTACTAAACAAGAAGGCACTGGCCTGGGGCTGGCCGTTTGCTATCGGATCATAGAACAGCATGGGGGTAAGACCGGGGTAGCCAGTCAACCGGGCCAGGGCGCTACCTTTAATCTGTGGTTGCCTCTGGGGGAAAGATGAAAAGCTATCGCATACTGCTGATTGATGATGACCGCAGCCTGTGTGAGGTGTTGGAATTCAACCTCCAGGAACAGGGTTATCAGGTGGATACCGCCTTTACTGGAAAACAAGGGCTTGCCAAATTTAAAAAACAGGACTATCATTTGGTAATCACCGACATGAAGATGCCCGGCATGGATGGCTTGCAGGTGCTAAAAGAATTGCGAAAGGCAAAACCTCAGACAATGGTAATCATAATCACTGCTTTTGCCTCAGTAGAAACGGCGGCGGAAGCAATGAGGTTGGGGGCTTATAAGTACATCACTAAGCCCATAAATTTAGAAGAATTCAACCATATGGCAAGACATGCGTTGGAACGTTTTCAGCTGGTGGAGGAAAACCAATAGCTGAGAGATGAGAGGAGGATTAGTATGATTAACAAGAAAGTGCTTACCCTGCTCGGCGTACCACTTATTGTGTTCATTACGCTTGCTTTTTTGTATTTCAAATATTGGCAAGAACCGGAAGCTAAATATGTAAAGACAGATAACCCTAAGCTTATACAAATCAGGCAGGACTTAAATGAACTCAAATCTGAGTTGAAGAAAAACGGATTGTATTATTGTTGTATACAGAATGAATGCGATTGGTGTGCGCTACACATGGAGCACTGCCCATGCGCAAAAATGGTTTCAGAAAAAGGAAATGAGAAATCGTGTCCGGAGTGCGCCGCGGCTTGGAATAAAAAACAGGGCAGAATTCCTGGAGTTGACCCAGATGCGATAGAGGTAACTACATTTGGCATATATGGTTTTGAGGAAGACGGCCACCATAATCCAGATTTCAGCGAGGACGAAACAGGAGATACCCCCCACCAGGATGAGGGGGAACAGCAACATTAATGGATATCCTGTATGGGGTTCTGGACTTGAATTTGCTAAATTTTGAAACCGGATCACAACAGGAACTAAAGCTGGTTTATGAGCTAATAGCAGGCATAACCCCTGAACAGGAGTTGATAAATCTGTTGCGGCTGAGATACGATTTTCACAATTTAACCCGAAAAATTCGGGTATTGTCCTGGGTAAATCGACATTTAGTTGAAAATTATAAATTTATCAGCTTCCTATTCCTGTCTCCTCGGGCAAACAAAGTTTTATTGGACGTTGGCTCATAAGCCTTGGCTCATAAACCTTATCTCACAAGGGGTGTCTTGCGAACCCAGCCTGAATTTATGAATAAGTCGGGATTGAGAATGTAAGTTTGCCCAAACCATGATCAATCTCACCCAAAATAGAGACCATAAATTACAGCCAGGGGGTGGAGTGATAACCAGTGGAATTGATGATTGCAAACCATACATATAAGCTTCACTCGAAGTAATAAGGGGGGACAGCACAATGAGCAAAGTAGCAGTTAAGACAGAGAAAAACCCTACGGCGCCACTATCAGAAGAGCAATTGAATAAAATTGATATGTATTGGCGGGCGGCCAATTATCTCTCCATCGGCCAGATTTATCTGCTTAATAACCCGCTGCTTAAGGAACCGCTTAAGCTGGAACACATAAAGCCCCGGTTGTTGGGACACTGGGGAACCACGCCCGGGCTTAATTTCATTTATGTTCACTTAAACCGTCTCATCAAAGCCCAGGATTTGAATGTCATTTATGTTGCCGGTCCTGGTCATGGTGGTCCTGGACTGGTGGCCAATACTTACCTTGAGGGAACTTATAGTGAAGTTTACCCCAATATTTCCCAGGATGCCGAGGGACTGAGGAAGCTATTCAGGCAGTTTTCCTTTCCCGGCGGCATCCCCAGCCATGTGGCTCCCGAAACCCCTGGCTCTATCCATGAAGGGGGCGAGCTCGGCTATTCCCTCTCCCATGCCTACGGGGCGGCCTTCGACAACCCTGACCTGATAGTGGCCTGTGTGGTGGGTGATGGTGAGGCCGAAACCGGTCCCCTGGCCACCGCCTGGCATTCTAACAAGTTTCTAAACCCTATCCGCGACGGGGCGGTGTTGCCCATTCTGCACCTGAATGGTTACAAAATTGCTAATCCAACAGTGCTGGCCAGGATCAGCCATGAGGAACTGGAGAACTTGTTTCTGGGCTACGGGTATAAGCCCTATTTTGTGGAGGGCTCCGATCCCAAAGCCATGCATCAGCTAATGGCGGCAACCATGGAGACCATTATTGCCGAGATTAAGACGATCCAGCATGATGCTCGCACCAGTGGTGAGGCCAAGCGTCCCCGGTGGCCGATGATTATCCTGCGCACCCCCAAGGGCTGGACGGGTCCCAAGGAAGTCGACGGACTAAAAACCGAGGGTTTCTGGCGCTCGCACCAAGTCCCCTTTGCCGAGATGGCCACCAAACCTGGGCATGTGAAACTATTGGATGATTGGATGAAAAGCTACAAACCCGAAGAACTTTTCGATGAAAATGGGCGCTTGATTGCAGAATTAGCAGAACTGGCCCCAAAAAATAATCGCCGCATGGGGGCCAATCCGCACGCCAACGGCGGCCTACTGCTTAAGGACCTGAAACTGCCGGATTTCCGGGACTATGCCGTCGAGGTGCTTGAACCAGGTCAGGTTCTGGGAGAAGCCACCCGGGTGATGGGCTATCTTTTACGGGACGTAATGAAACTCAATATGGGGGAGCAAAATTTCCGGGTGATGGGACCGGATGAAACCGCCTCCAACCGCCTAGGGGCCTTGTTTGAGGTAACTGATCGGGTATGGATGGATGAGACTATCCCTGAGGATGACCACCTTGCTCCAAACGGGCGGGTGATGGAAATCCTCTCCGAACACACCTGCCAGGGCTGGCTGGAAGGCTATCTGCTCACCGGCCGCCACGGGTTTTTCTCCTCTTATGAGGCGTTTATCCACATCATCGACTCGATGTTTAATCAACATGCCAAATGGCTTAAGGTCACTCGCAACGAAATTCCCTGGCGGCGTCCTATAGCCTCGCTCAACTACCTGCTGAGTTCCCATGTCTGGCGGCATGACCATAATGGCCTCAGCCACCAGGATCCCGGCTTTATCGATCATGTGGTGAATAAGAAGGCTGATGTGGTGCGGGTTTACTTCCCCCCGGATGCCAACACCCTGCTCTCGGTAACCGATCATTGTCTGCGCAGCCGCAACTATGTTAACGTTATTGTGGCAGGGAAACAACCACAACCGCAGTGGCTGGATATGGATGCCGCTATCAAACACTGCACCTCCGGCATTGGCATCTGGGAATGGGCCGGCAACGATAGAGGCTTTGAACCGGATGTGGTGATGGCCTGTGCGGGGGACGTGCCCACCATTGAAACCCTGGCTGCGGTTGACTTACTCCGTCAACACGCCCCCGAATTAAAAGTGCGGGTGATAAACATAGTTGATCTGATGACCCTGCAACCCAAGGAAGAGCATCCCCACGGTTTGTCCGGTAGGGAGTTTGATACCCTGTTTACTACCGACAAACCGATTATCTTTGCCTATCATGGTTATCCCTGGTTGATCCACCGACTGACCTACCGCCGGACGAATCATAAGAATCTTCATGTACGGGGGTTTAAGGAAGAGGGAACCACCACTACACCCTTTGACATGCTGGTACTCAACGATCTGGATCGCTTTCATCTGGTGGCCGATGTAATCGACCGGGTGCCGAAATTGGGATATATCGCAGCCTACACCAAGCAGTTTGTCCGCGATAAGCTGATTGAACATAAGGAGTACATCGCCAAGTATGGTGAGGATATGCCGGAGATTAGCGAATGGAAATGGAAGGGGACCAACGAATAAAGGAAAGAGGTGTAGTGAACCGATATTGTGAACACAATATTAGCAAAAAGATTGGAGGGTAAAAATGGACACAGGACAATTCATGAAGCGTCTTCCGCCTGGGCTTGAACCCTTGGCCGACTTTGCGCTTGATATCCGTTGGGCCTGTAGTCACGCCAGCGATGCGCTCTGGCGCCGTGTAGACGCCGAAACCTGGGAGCGTACGCAAAACCCCTGGCTTATATTGCAAAATGTGACTGGTAAGCGGCTCGAGGCGCTTGCCTCGGATAAAAAATTCAAAGAAGAACTGCAACGACTGATGAAGGCGCACAAGGCTTACCTTGCTCAGGCCAACTGGTTTCAGCGGACACATCCTGACTCCCCCGCTAAAGTAATCGCCTATTTCAGCATGGAATTCGGGCTTTGTGAAGCGCTTCCACTATACACGGGTGGTCTGGGGATGCTGGCTGGCGACCATCTCAAGACCGCCAGTGATCTGGGGGTGCCCATAGTAGGCGTGGGGCTGCTCTATCAACAGGGCTATTTTAGACAGATGCTGGATGCCCAGGGCTGCCAACAGGAGTTTTACCCATATAACGACCCCGCCGGCCTTTCGATCTGCCCCGCAATCAATCCTGGCGGCGACTGGCTGCGGGTATGGCTCGAGTTGCCCGGAAGAAAGCTGACCCTTCGCGTGTGGCAGGTTAGAGTTGGTGGCGTCAAATTGTATTTGCTGGACAGTAATGACCCGCTGAACAGCCCCTTGGACAGAGGCATTACCGGGACGTTATACGGGGGTGGACGGGAAACACGCCTCCTTCAGGAAATGGTACTGGGCATTGGCGGCTGGCGGGTGCTTGCCGCCCTCGATATTCGGCCGGAGGTGCTGCACCTGAATGAAGGGCATGCGGCATTCACCACCCTGGAACGAGTGCAAAGTTTTAAGGAAATGCACGGCATCGGCTTTGAGGAAGCCCTGTGGGCAACCCGTGCAGGCAACGTTTTCACCACCCACACCCCGGTGTCGGCAGGATTTGACGTGTTCGATACAAGCTTGATGTCCCAGTACTTCCGCAATTACGCAGGCACGTTGGGGATTTCCCTGAACTGCTTGTTGAACCTGGGGCGCAAGGCGTCCGGCAACCAGGATGAGCCGTTTAACATGACCTATTTGGCCTTGCATACCTGCGGAGCGGTAAACGCAGTAAGCCGCTTGCATAAACGAGTAAGCCAGGGCATTTTTCGGCCGCTGTATCCAAACTGGCCCGAAGCCGATATACCGGTCGGCCATGTCACTAATGGGGTACACGTGCCTTCATGGGACTCGCAACACGCCGATGAACTATGGACTCAAGCCTGCGGTAAAGAGCGCTGGTTGGGAACCATGGAGTCCATTCCTGAACAGATTGAGAAATTGTCTGACGAGGATCTGTGGGAATTCCAGACTAAGGGACGACGGCA
>JAJRUU010000054.1 GCA_024277605.1 bacterium | reverse complement strand
TATCAGAAAATCATTCGGTTTCAGAACAACTGATTGCCTGAAAATTGCCTTGTATCATACTCTTGGCAAGTTGCCGGAACCAATACTTGCCCACAGATTCTTGTGAAGAGCCTTTTTTAGCAAAACTGTCCACGACTCAGGGTTCATCCCTTTGCATAAAGGACAAATAGAAGGTAGCCGCAAGGTACTTGAGTTACGCTTAACACTGGTGTCTCAAGGTGATTAATCCGAAAAAAATCATCTAATAATTCAGAGCCGTAACGTGGCGCAATATAGGCTTATCAGCCGCAATACAGTGCGCCGATTTCGCTTGACAATCAATTGGATGTATTATATAATGTATTTATTGTAATAGGTTAGGGGCAGTTTACAGTGAAACCGAAAATGCTTATGTGAGGAGGTGGACTTTTGTCACGAAAAAGATTGTTATTGGTTTTTATGGCAAGTGTTGTTACAGGAATTTTATTAGGCCTTTCGGGTAATATAATTACTAGTACCCAATCAATTGCACAGGCTGAAATGAGCTTGGGTAGTGGGAAACGTAAGGTCATTAAGGTTGACTTTCAACGAGTGGTTTTCCCGCATAAAAAGCATCAGGAATTAGTATTGAAAATAGCCGGTGGCGATAAAGAGATGGCTTGCAGGATTTGTCACCACAAAAAGCGAAATAAAAGAGATCCCCGGGCTTGTCGTAGATGTCATGCCGGAAAAATGCAGAAGGCTAAAGGGACGTCTCTCTGTTTGTCCGGATGTCACGTGAAGAAGAATCGTCCCGATATAATTCAGTTGTTAGAAGGGGCGCCCAATAAAAAAGCCCGTCCGGGACAGCGTATCAAACTGAAAGATGCTTTCCATCTCAACTGTAAGAACTGTCACGCGGTGTTGAGGTCTTTAGATTTAGACCTTGATGCAACTAAATACATGGCGCCGGTTGAATACTGTGAAGGATGTCATGTGCCCAAGAGTAAAGAAGACGAAAAAATGGTGGAAGCAGAAAAAGAGGTGGAAAGAAAACGTACAGGAAGCAGTATTGAAACAATAAGAGCCATGCTGAAAGAGCAAGCGCAGTAGCCGCTTATTGAGCAGCCAGGATAGAGTTAAAAAAACCCACCCTTTTCAGGGTGGGTTTTTTTGTGAGAAGATATATTGTTCTGGCTTTGATTCTTCTTGTTATACCAAGTTGCAATCAAACATATACTAAATGGGTAGGGATGGCTTTAGCCACCGGGCTTTAGCCCTCCGCTCTTTGGTCGGCCTAAAGGCCGACCTACCCGAGTGAGAAATTAGTATCATTTTGAATGCAACTTGGTATAAGGCACTTATAGGCACCCTATAGTAACCCTAAGGGCAGAGTACCACGGGCATACCCGCGGCGGGCCATGCCCGTGGCAGCTACTTATTTTTTACCAGTAATTGGCTGAATTCAGCCGTTCTTTCATAAAGCATGTCTCCCCGGTATTCAAAGACAAGATGTTTTTTATCCATAGCTGCTTGTTTTTTAAAGCCGCTATGTAGGAGAAAAGCAAGCTTGGCTTTCTCTTCGGTCAGGTTATTATCAGGATTATAATATACTTTTAATGAAGAATCCTGGTAATTAATCTGGACAGCGTCGTCAAAGGTAGTGAAAAACGGTCTGGTCCATATATCCGATTTTCTGACCCATATCTCAGGAGGATTGATGAAATATAGCGTGGCTCCTTTGGGGATCACTGGTTTTTGTGTAATCAGTTGAGTAATGGCGATTCTGGCCATTTCTCCCACCTTATAAAACACCCTGTTTCTTTCTATGATTCTGGTATAAGAGAAAGCGACTATCCCTAAAATTACCGCTACAAAAACAATATTGGCGCCCGCCCTAAAACGAAGTTTTATGCTTTGTATCCCCTGGTAAATAATTAACCCATAGATTAAGGAGACTCCGATAGAGGGGAGATAGGCATACCTTTCGCCGGGATTAAAATATACCGGGAAGAAAATGATTACTATCCATGATAAGCAGTACAATAGTAGATACTTATGGGGTTTTAAGTCATTGTGCAAGAAATAGTATATGCCATAGGGTATGAGCATAGATAACAGGGCGGTAATAATACTTAAACTAAGGCTTTGGCTGATGCTGGTAAATATATGGCCGTGGACGTTGATAGGCACAAATATTTTAATAAAATAATATATCGGTCTATACCAAATCGCATCGTATCTGATGGGATAGACATTCGCCTTGATTATAAACTGGCGCAATATGACGTATGAAATTAAAAGGATGAGATAGGGCACATATTTTTGCCAATCAGGCGGCCATTTGCGATCCTCATTTTGTTGGAATCTGAAGAATAGTTCCGATAAAAAAACCACCATTAGCAGGCTGACGGCGGTTTCCTTGGTTAATAGGCCTAACCCGAAAGTTATTATGGAGCTGTAATATAGTCCTTTGTGCTCCTCTTCAGACTGAATGTATTTGATGAAACATATAACTGAGGTAAGAAAAAACACTGCGTGAATTAATTCCGTGCGGCCCGAGATGTAGGATATGGATTCGGTATGCATGGGATGCAATGCAAAGATGAGGGCAGCTATAGCGGCTATGGTTTTGTTTTTAATCAGCAGATAACACAACCAGAAAGTAAGTAAAATATTACATGAATGTAGGATGAGATTAGTTAAATGGTAACCCGTGTGGTTTAAGCCGTATATTGAATAATCAGTCCAAAACGCTAACTTAATAAATGGGCGAAAGAATCTTACTCCGCTCAGTTTAGTAAAGAAAGAAGGAATTTGCTGCCACCCCTTACCTCCCACAATATTGATCCACATAAAATCATCTACAATAAAATAAGCCTTGAGGGTTGGAAAGTACACTGCTATCATTAATATGAGTATTCCCAGCAGGCTTAGATAATATTTTGTAGAGGATTTAGCGGCGCTCATTTATTTATTGGAAGGGATAGTGTCATATTTTATGTTTAGTGTCGGTCTTAATTCTGTCTGTTTCCGATATTCAGACGAATAATAGTACATACCGCAATCCTCTTTGCAATTTCCTGTAATCAGCCAACCATAGTTGGGATATTTGCCGACCGACCAATCCCGAATGACTGAGGTAACCGGAAAACTCAACCATTGCCCGCCATCTTTTAGCTGGCTTTTGGCGGCTATGCCATTGGGGCCGAAACCATAATCAGAGGTTTTATCAATCTGTCCACCGCCCCGTTTATTCCATTTATGTTTCTCATCCGCCTGCCGCCATGTTGCCTGGGATTGATCCCAAGCGGTGGTCAGCCTGTAACATTGGGCATCCCCCTCATCGCTGTAAGTGATGTCATAACAATATAATTTTAAGGCAGCACTCTGAATTCGGGCATTCTTCGGTATAGCGGAAAGGTCAAATCTAATTAGTATTGACCTGGTATTTCCGGCCCAGGTGCGGATGGTTTGGCTGTCACCATACACTATTTTGCTTTCTTCCTCATTTACCCGGGATATATAGGTATCCGTACAACCGGAATACCCCATTGAGCCATTTTGAAGGGTTAATTGCTTGAATGCTCCTGTTTGCCCAAGCACTACATTGGAGATATATGACAAATTATCCGCCTCATCTCCGCTTTTTAAGGCGATGTAGTATGTGAAATCAGGTTCCAATCCGCTTATGCTATATCTTTCCTTAGCGCCTGAGATACCGGGAGAGAGCTGTTGGTCGACTCGAGTGGCGTCCTCCCATGTGGTGGCATCGATCATCTCGTCTGCATACCGCAGTTCGTAGCGGCTGGCTTGCCCTTCAAGCTGGTCATCGCCGGGAGCAGTCCATGATAGGCTTATGGCAGTAGCGCTGGTATTGGTAATTGACAGGTCTGAAGTAGCCGTCGGCGGGATAGTGTCTGGTTTTTGGGTGTAACCGTGGGCTATATTTGAAACAGGAGATTGATTCCCCTTCTCATCTGCCACCTTAAGGGCGAAATAATATTCCGTCTGCGGTTTCAGTCCGCGCAGCCTGAAAGATTCTTTTGCTCCACTGGCTTTCGGTTGTGGCGGCTGCTTAACCTTTGGAGCTTTATCCCAGTTATCAGCATTAATGGGGTGAGTCTGATAAGCGATTTGGTATGCGTGAGCGGTACCCTCTTTTTTGTCATCTCCCGAAGCGCTCCACTTTAAATCGAAGCTGGTTGAGCCGGGGTTTGTAAGCTTCAGATCAGTGATTGCCGACGGTTTGGTTATATCGGTTATTGCGGTTTTAAAGAAACGCACGGTTTCTATGCCAAAACCCTTGGTGGGTATAGAGTAAATTTTAGCTGATGCTGGTAGTACTTCATAGGGTATTTCCAGAAGGTTGGTGCGGGATATTTCAGCTGTAGGCATTTTTAATAAGGGGTTAACCGACAATTTTACTTGCGTATCATGGTCTTCAGCTTCATAAAACCTTAATACATAACCATTTCCATCAAAGGCTCGCTTAAAGGTACTAAGGATAATGTTGCCTTCTGGAGCATCAATAGTAACGAAGCTGGCTTCTGGGGGCAACTTGCCCTTGCGAGTGGGAACCACTGCCAGTAAGGGGTTGGAACCTTCCCATCCAAAGCGGGCGCTATCGGTTTTGCGCCAGTCACCCTGATGCCCCCGCAACGCCAGCCGCCAATTATACTTTTGGGGTTTTGTTCCCCACAGCAGACTGACGGCGGGCAGCTTTTTGTCCATATTAAACATATAAGTTCTGGTCTCCATATTGATTAAGGCTACATCAACCGAGTAAGTCGAATTTCCCATGGTAAACCATTTCTGGATGTCCTTATGCCAGTTACTGAATTCAAATCTTCCCTTGTTGCCAAACATTCCCCCGGCTATATAAGTGGTTGATGGGGCATGTTTAGATAACTTGGTGGAGATATACCTGGTCGGTTGAATGTTAGGGATAGAACCATAGGGGATCCCCAATTGCATGGAATAATCCGGTAGGTTAAAGGGGGTGATAAAGGCATGGTGATTTCCGTGAACATGTCGTCCATTGAGTTTGGCAAGGCTATAATCCATCAATATATCTATATCTATGCGGGAACTATTGGCCCACAGTATTATCTGGATAGTCACCGGATAATCGAATAATTTTCCTTTTAGCTTAAGTTCCGTTTTTACGGAGCCCCGGTGGCTTTCAATCTGTTCTATGTTTACCGGATTTTTTTCTAAGGTGTGTCTTGCAAGGCCCAAAAAGCCAAAAGGATAATCCGATTTTAAGTTTATTAGCTCTCGCTTTTTCAGCTTATCATAAATACTTGTGATCCCCCTTGTTTTATCAGCGCTGATTTTATAATATTTGTTTTCTATATAACCATTACCGGCTTCAAGGTTGGCAAATGGTGGCAGTGTGATCTGATTTTTATCGACTATGTAAAAGGTTTTATATCCGATTGAGGGGATATCGGCGGCCCGGAACAATAAATTCACCGTCTTTGTCCCGTCTCCATTATTTTGAGAATGCAATTCCTGTGAAAGTACCGGAATCCCGGCATGATCAACCATTGCCCAATCTAAAGTCTCAGCCACTTTAGCGCTTAACTCTACCGCTTCACTCCTGGTCCAATTCAGGGGATTAAACACTATAACAGGAACCCCCTCCTGTGCTTCCCATTTTACTGCTGCTGCCAATTCCTTTAACTTGCTATCTAACAGCCGTTTAGCGCTCTCATAAGCGTCTTTATTACTTTTTATCTTGCCGGGCTTCCAGCCCCAGTTGTGATCAGTAGTCCACATGATGTGATCCCAGGCTTGGTTTATTTTGTCGATGGGATAAGCGGAAACGCCCAATAACTCACAAATTGCGGAGAGTTTTTCTACAGTGGGCAGCATGCTTTCGGCTGCCGCCCGGTGGTAACTGGCCTCCTGCCCCCTCCACTGACCTGACCATGGCCAGGGGTCTATAGTACCGCTTACTTCAGACAACTTGATTCCCTGATCCGCTATTCTCTTATTTATTTCCTGGCTAAAGTCTTCAATTGTCTTAAACTTAAAGCTGAAGTTATATTTTGCGGCATGTTTCCGATTCCATTCCTGACAATTTTTAAGCAGCCCCAGCGAGAGATGCGCATCGGTTCCCCAGTCACTAATGGCCTGTCCCAGCTTTAGCTTTTGAGGCCCAAAGTTTTTATGCAGCTTAATCTCGTCTATTAAATAACCCACCCTCAGTTAACTACCCAGATAAAGCAGGTCGTTATAGCCTGAGGCATAGGTTAATATTTTTGAACCATCCAGCGCCCCATAGTAAAACATGGCTCCTGACACAGGAGGATAGCCCAGGCGATTAGTATTTCCTACCAATAAATTGACATCGGATTTTTTTAAAATCTGAGCAAACTGGGGCGTTATACTGGGAACATCGTTCAGATGAGCCCAGTGAGTGTCGTATCCCAATTCGGATTTAAGCCAATACTTGGGATAAGCTACACTCCTTACCAGATATTCGCCTGAATACCAGCCAGGTTCAAAAGCCACCGCTTCAGCGGGAGAGGATATTTTGCCTTGTTGCATAAGGGCTTTGAGCCGGTTTTTATACTCGGGATAGACCTGGAGGAAGTACTTTACATTATAGGTGTTTCCCATGCAGAAGCGAACATCGGGATGTTTTTCGATTAATTCAATATGATCCTTGAGCTGGGCTGAGTACCGCATTAAGTCATTAATATTGTCTATATCCTGATGTGCCCCGGTGATTACATATACTTGGTTATCCTGGGCGATGCCCAGGGAATAACACATAAGCATTATAAAGGTTAGGGCAAGAACTTTAGACGATAAAACCTTTTTAGCCGGATTATTAATGCTTTTGATAAAAAAATAATGAGACTTTTGCAATGGCTTGTAATGAAATTATTAGAAGAACACTTTTACTGCCGAGATAATGGTATGTAAATTAAAATAAGATAAAAACATTCTAAGGTATATTAAGCTATCATACAAGCGAAAAATTCTGAATGATTTTGAATGGAACACTTGACCCGATCTATTCATAAATTCAGACTGGGTTTGCCATCCCCCTTGCGAGATAAGGCTTATGAGCCAACGTCCTAAAAGAAACAGGCTGTGCCTGCCCGAATTTTTCGGGTTGACAACCTTTAATTCTTATGTCAGTATAAAATCACGGGTTATAACTGTATAGTGGCTTATCCTAAAGGGAGGGATTACCGTGGTTGATGAACCTCAAGATAAAGCGGATAGTTTGTGGGAAAAGGTTAGTGATTCAGTGATAAAGGGGCTGAAGACCGGTAAGAGCGAGATAGTACGCACCTCCAAAATGGGGAAGATCAGGCTGGAGATTTCTTCTGTAAAGAGTCGGATAGGAGATAGACAGAAGGAGCTTGGTGCTCAGGTATATAACTTGTGGGTGAACGAGAAGGTAGATGTACCAGAACTAGAGGAAATGTTTGATCGCATAAAACAACTTGAGGATGAGATAAAGCAAAAGGAAAGAGAAATCGAAAGACTTATTGAGGAAAAAGAAAAACCTGAAGAAAAACCTATGGAATCAGAAGTTCATGTAGAGGAGCCTCCACCAGCAGCGACGCAAGAGAAAGTGGTTGCCGAAGCAAAGAAAGAAGAACCAGCCGCTGAGCAGAAGGTAGCTAAAAAAGCTTTGGCGAAGAAAGGCAATACCGAGGACCAAACTACTGATACTAAAAGCGAGCAGCAGGAACCAAAATTAGAGGGAAATAATAAAGAATGACAATGCTTTCATGAAGCTGCGGACATAAGCTTGAGAGCCTGCGGTAGCATGGACGGCAGAGAATAGTTAATAGAAAAATTGGGGCTGTGGCGCAGCTGGGAGCGCGCTTGACTGGCAGTCAAGAGGTCGGGGGTTCGAATCCCCCCAGCTCCACCAATAAATACAAGGGGTTAGCTGGTTCAGCTGGCCCTTTGTTGTGACTGGTGCAGTTTTTGTGCAGTAAATTTTTCAGGCCCGATAGTGTTATCTGAAATCTCACCTTCTTTTACTATCCCGGACTTTATATAACGTAACCATTAAACCTGTGAATAAAAAACAAATTATCGTCATAGCAGGCCCCACCGGCGTGGGGAAAACCAAGGTTGCGCAAGCCTTGGCGCAAAGGCTTGGTACTGAGATTATTCAGGCTGACTCCCGCCAGATATACCGCCACATGGATATCGCTACCGCTAAACCCGAAGTTTTTTTGCGTAACCAGGTTAAGCGCCATTTGCTGGATGTGGCGGAGCCTGATCAACGCTTTAGCGCCGGGCGTTACCGGGAACTGGCAATAGAAGCAATTGAGGGGATAATTGCCCAAGGGAAAATTCCTATTGTGGAAGGTGGTAGCGGGTTATATGTGCGGGCGCTGGTAGACGGGCTATTTTCCGGCCCCGGCGCTGATATTACCTATCGCCAGCAGCTTAAGTAATTGGCGAGGCAGAAAGGGGATAATCATCTGCATAAGCAATTACAACAGGTTGATCCGATATGCGCCGAGCGGCTACATCCCCATGATGAGTTTCGCATTATCCGGGCGTTGGAAGTATATCATACTACGGGCAAGCCTATTTCCCATTGGCATGCCCAGCCTGACCCTGTCGCTGAATATGGTTTTAAGTTGTATGGTTTAAGCAGTGTCCGGCCAGCGCTATATGAGCGAATTAATCGGCGGGTGGATGAGATGCTTGCGGCCGGATTATTGGAGGAGGTAAAAAGGCTGCTTGAGATGGGCTATCATCGGGAATTAAATTCCATGCAGGGCCTGGGTTATCGACATATGCTGGCTTACTTGGATGGTGATTGTGATTTGGCTTGCGCTGTGGAGAAAATGAAACGGGATACCCGGCGCTATGCTAAGCGTCAATTAACATGGTTCAGGAAGGATACTCGTATATGCTGGTTTGATTATCCTCCCGACGTGGATGCTGAAGCAATGGCTGAAAGACTACATGATAAACTATCAGAAGCCGACCCCTCTCCAGCAGGCTGATTTTTATACCCAATTCGGGCATAAAAGCATGAGACGAGAAGTAAACCAAGCCCGTTTTTCGTGGCGGCGCACTAGTACAGCGTCCATTTTTATTTGATAGGTTGGTAATGTTTTTTAGTCCTCTCTCCCCTGGGGGGAGAGAGTTAGAGTGATGGGAACTTTTGATACATAAACTCTTTTCACCTCAGATGTCAAGGGAGAAACGGCCTGAGTCGTGGACAGTTTTAGGTTAAAGGTTCCAGTAAGGGGAGCCAGACTGTTTTTAGTATTGTATCTCCCAGGTATTTTAGAGCATTCATACCAACCCTGAAGATGCTGAACCCCACTTGTCCTTTTCTGCCATTAG
>JAJRUU010000053.1 GCA_024277605.1 bacterium | reverse complement strand
TACTTAAAAGCCTCAGAACGGTTTGCCCTGTACTTCCCAAATGCCACTATCGGTGTTTCCAGGCAGATTCAGCGCTATGTCAAACAAAAATATCAACGAAATATTGACTATATACCCAACGGAGTAAACATTGCAGAAGCGCTTGCGCCGGACACGATTAAGGAAACAGGCCTCAAAAGAGATAGCTATATACTTTATTTGGGGCGCTTGGTGCCGGAGAAAGGCTGTCATTATCTTATTGAGGCCTATAGGGGGCTTAAGACGGAACTTAAACTGGTAATTGCCGGTGATTCGCGCTTTACCGATAAGTATGCCGCCAGCTTAAAAGAATCAGCTGATGGGCGGATAATCTTTTTGGGTAATGTTACCGGAGCGCTGTTAGATGAGCTGCTCAGTAATGCCTATTTGTTTGTGCAGCCGTCTGAGTTGGAAGGGCTTTCCATATCTCTCTTGGAAGCGATGAGCTATGGCAGGGGTGTGCTGACCAGTGATATACCGGAAGAGGTCGAGGTGGTTGAGGATTGTGGGGTTACTTTTTCAAATAAAGATGTTAATGACTTACGGGAAAAGCTGGATATGCTTATAGCTAATCCGGCCTCGGTCAGGCAGTTGGGGGAAAAAGCCAAACGCCGGGTAAGCGAGAACTACAATTGGGATAGCATCACCGATAAGACAGAGAGGCTGTATTATTCACTGGTTTCGGGTAAAGAATAGAACCAGTCGAATTTTTTAACTTAAACGGTAACATATATCACAGCAGAAAGGCGTATTATGTGATTGAAACGGGGCATAAATAATGATATAATAATTACATGTACTTTTCAGGTTTAGTAGGTAGTACGCATTACACAGTACAGGAAATAGCCCGATGATAAACAAGGAATTTTTACTGGTTCGACCCATTGCCATGATAGCGGATATGTTGGCTATCATGGCATCATTTTTAGTCTCTTATCACGTGCGGTTGTATATGTTGCGCGTGGTGCCCTTTGGGGCTGAGACCGAATTGGGGGAATATTACGGTTTGCTGTTGAGCATTGTTCTGCTGTGGTGGGGACTTTTTAACTTGCAGAGTGCGTATGCAAGCCCCAGGTTTACATCTTTGGCCGAAGAGGTAAACAGTGTTATACGGACTGTTTGTCTGGGTAGCCTTATTATTTTAAGCGGCGCTTTTTTATTGAAAAGCTCCTTCCCCCCGCGAAGCATTATGGTTATCTTCGCGCTGGTTAATACGCTGTTTATGTGTATGGATAAGGCGTTAATATATCAGTGGTTCTGCTATCTTCGTAGGCGGGGATACCATAATAACACTGCAATTATTGTGGGCACAGATGCTGATGCGCAAAAATTTATTCATTCAGTTTTAAAAAAGCCGGAGATTGGCCTGGAAGTAGTCGGTATAGTTTGCAGTGGCGCAGAAATGATGCCGCCGGATGGAAATATCGCCGGGATCAAGGTGCTGGGGGATAGCCGGGATTTTCCGGATATCCTGCATAATAATCAGGTTGATGAGGTGATCTTCGCCACCGCCAGAAAAGAGCTTGAGATAGATAGCATGGTGCACTTGTGTGAGGAAGAGGGGGTTGAGGTAAGGATTATGATGGAGCTTTTAAAAAATAGCGAGAGAAATATTAATGTCGAGAGGATTTTCGGCTATTCTTTTCTGACCCTGACTCATACCTCGCAAAAGGAGTGGCAGATATTTTTAAAAAGAATATTAGATATAACTATTTCGTTTGCGGCCCTGATTATCTTATCCCCACTTTTTTTACTCATCGCAATAGCGATTAAGCTGGATGATGGGCAGGCGGTATTTTATGAATGGCGGGTGGTGGGATTTAACAAAAAACCGTTTATCAGCTGGAAGTTCAGATCGATGGGGATTGATGCCGATAAGCAAAAAGAGAAATTGATGGATAAAAATGAGATGCAGGGGCCGGTATTTAAGATGAAGGACGACCCCCGCATAACTCGGGTGGGTAAGGTTTTGAGAAAATATAGTTTAGATGAGCTGCCCCAATTATTTAGTGTATTAAAGGGGGATATGAGCCTGGTTGGCCCGCGGCCGCCGCTGGTGAGTGAGGTAAGTCGTTTTGATAAATGGTATCGGCGTAAACTATCGGTGAAACCGGGTATCACCTGTCTGTGGCAGGTTCAGGGACGCAATAAAATAAGCATGCTAGATCAATGGGTCAGGTTGGAGTTAGAATATATTGATAATTGGTCATTGTGGCTTGATGCAAAAATACTGCTTAAAACAGTTGGAGTAGTGTTGGCCGGTACCGGCAGCTAACGTTAGCCATATCTATTCATAAATTCAGACTGGGTTTGCAAGACATCCCTTGTGAGATAAGGTTTATGAGCCAAGGCTTATGAGCCACCGTCCAATAAAACTTTGTTTGCCCGAGGCGGCTGATCAGGAAGCTGATAAATTTATAATTTTCAACTAAATATCGATCTGCTCGTAACAAGACCCGAATTTTTCGGGTTAGGAGTTATTACATGAAAGTATTGCTAACTGGAGGGGCTGGGTTTATTGGCTCACACACAGTGGATGCCCTCTTAGCCAGAGGCCACAGTGTGCGGATTCTGGATAACTTATCAAAGCCGGTGCACCTTAAGGGCAAGCCGGATTATATCCCCAATGAGGCGGAGTTCATCCTGGGGGATGTCAGTAATAGATGCGATTTAGAGCAGGCATTAGATGGAGTTGACATCGTATTTCACCTGGCGGCGTACCAGGATTACCTGACCAATTTCAGTAAGTTTTTTGAAGTGAACTCGGTGGGCACCGCCTTACTATATGAAATCATCGTAGACAGAAAGCTGCCGATACAAAAGGTTGTCGTGGCTTCATCACAGGCGGTAATGGGGGAGGGGGCATATCTCTGCGGAAATTGTGGGATAGTCTATCCCAATATCAGAAAATTGAGCGCGCTTAAGGGGAAAAAATGGGAAACAAACTGCCCGGAGTGTGCTGGTGCGGTTGAATCTCAAGCCTCAAAAGAGATGGTGACTAACCCCCAGAATCAATACGCCATGTCCAAATATTCGCAGGAGATGATCGCCATAAATCTGGGGCGAAGATACGGCATTCCCTCGGTAGCTATGCGGTATTCTATTGTACAGGGGCCAAGGCAGTCTTTTTATAACGCCTATTCCGGGGCGGCCCGGCTATTCTGTCTGCACCTTTATTTTAAAAAACCGCCGACTATATATGAAGATGGGCGGCAGATAAGAGACTACATCAATATTATGGATGTGGTGGCTGCCAACCTGTTGGTGATGGAGTCAGAGCGGGCGGATTATCAGGTATTTAACGTTGGGGGAGGTAAACCCTATAGCGTGCTTGAGCTTTTTGAGATTACCGCTTTAGTTTTTAAAAGCCAGCTGGCGCCAAAGATTTCAGGCGAATTTCGCTTCGGAGATACCCGGCATATTATGTCTGATATAACCAAGCTGACTCGTTTGGGTTGGCGGCCCAAATATTCGCCGCAGAAAAGTATTCAGGATTATAGAAGCTGGCTTATGGGGCAGGGCAACATCGATGATGTTATGGATTATGCTGAAAAAGAGATGAAAAGACAGAAGGTGATATGTAAGGCGGGTGGTGTTAAACAAACTGAAGCCTACTATTCTGGGGTGAGCATATGATAATTACCCAAACCCCGTTACGTATAAGTTTTGTTGGCGGGGGTACTGATCTGGCTGATTTTTATTTGAAAGAAGGGGGCAGCGTCTTAAACTCGGCTATCGATAAATATATGTACGTGATTGTAAAGCAGAGGTTTGATAATGAGATATATATTAATTATTCGCAAAAGGAAATTGTGGGCTCGGTAGATGAGATACAACATGGTTTGGTAAGAGAGGCGATGAGAAAAACCGGGGTCACTCACGGGGTTGAGATTACTACGCTGGCTGACATTCCCTCTGAAGGCTGCGGCCTCGGTTCATCCAGCAGTATTACGGTGGGCTTGCTTAACGCTTTATATGCCTATAAAAGCCAATTAGTCACTGCTGAGACTCTGGCTCGGGAGGCTTGTGAAATTGAAATTGATATCCTGGGCAGTCCCATAGGGAAGCAAGATCAGTATATAGCGGCCTACGGTAATACGCATATGTTTTATTTTAATCTGGATGATAGCGTGACAGTAGAAAAAATAGAAATGACGGAAGAAAGGAGAAGGAATTTTTGTTCCAATCTGCTGCTGTTTTACACCAATATAACCAGAAGCTCAGCCAGTATTCTCACAAAACAGCGCAAAAACATTGACCAGAAAATGGATGTGCTGTTAAAAATGAAGAGGCAGGTTGGAGAATTTAAAAAATGCCTCACGAATTCCGGTTTCGATCAGACAGGAGAAATTTTACATAGAGGCTGGATAGAAAAGAAAAAATTAACTGACAATATTAGCAATAATTACATAAATGAATTGTATGATACGGCACGCAGGGCAGGGGCTGCCGGGGGTAAAATATCGGGCGCCGGGGGCGGTGGGTTTCTTTTGTTATATTGTTCCCCTGAACGGCAGAACCAGGTGCGAAAGGCCTTAGACTCTCTCAGGGAGCTTCCTTTTCACTTTGAGCGGGATGGGAGTAAGGTGATATTTAATATGAGACGCTATGAGTGTAAATGATGACGGCTTCGTAAAAAGTCCGTCTGCGGCGTTGCGCTGCATCCTTAGTCATTGCGGCGCACCCGCAAGTGCGCCTCATTCCTGGGGACATGTCCCCCGGATTTGCGTGCCTTGCAGCTTGAGCTTTTTACTTTGCCGTCCGATTTGCGACTTTTTACGACTCCATCAATGATGGGAGGGAAATAAAGTGAAAGCATTTCTGCTGGCGGCTGGAGAAGGCACAAGATTACGACCTCTTACCTATACTATTCCTAAATGCTTGGTTCCCATTAAGGGGAAACCGTTGATCGGGATATGGCTTGACTTACTGAAAAGACATGGTATTACCGATATATTGATTAATCTGCATCACTTCTCTTATCTGGTGGCCGAGTATTTAGGGAAAAACATTCCCCAAGGGCTTACGGTGAACACATCCTATGAGGAGGATCTGCTGGGTAGCGCCGGAACGGTTTTAGCGAACAAGGAATTTGTAGAAGCCGAGGAGCAGTTTTTTATAGCGTATGCCGATAATTTAACTGATGTTAATTTAAGTAAAATGTTGGATTTTCATAAAAGTCATCAGGGAATATTTACTATGGGTTTATTCAGGAGCAACATGCCGGAGCAGTGTGGGGTAGTTGAGCTGGATAATGAAGGGCTGATTACCAGTTTTGTAGAAAAGCCCAAGGCTCCGCTGAGTAATTTGGTCAATGCCGGCGTTTTCTTAGGCAACAAGGAACTATTTAAGTATATCCCGCAAATGAAGGCTGATTTTGGCTTTGATGTCTTGCCAAAGCTGGTGGGCAAGGCATATGGATATGTGATTAATGAATATCTGCTGGATATCGGTAGCATCTCAAACTATAAACTTGCACTCAAAACCTGGGAAAATGATTATTATCCACAGTATGAAACGAGCATTCAATGTGAATCCGCTAAACTTATAAATAGGCCGGGTGAGGTATGTTAAGCGCAATTAAAAGTTATTTAAGCGATGTAAATAGCGCCGTTAGTAAGATTCCGCTGAGCCAGGTAAGTGAGGTTATCAGTATTCTACTACAGGCGTACGAAGATGATCGATTTGTGTTTATTATGGGCAATGGGGGCAGTGCGGCTACCGCTTCCCATTTTGCGTGTGATTTAAACAAAGGCACCATAAACGCTAAAAATAAACATAAACGCTTCAAGGCGATGTCCCTGACGGATAATATTCCTTTGATTACCGCCTGGGCAAACGATGTTGGTTATGAAGATGTTTTTGCGGAGCAGTTGCTGCACTTCATTAGTCCGGGTGATGTGGTGATCGGCATAAGCGGCAGTGGAAATTCTCCTAATATAATTAATGCGTTTAAATTTGCCGCAGCCCATTCGGCAATAACCATTGGCCTGACTGGTTTCGATGGTGGGTTACTTAAATAGGTAGTTGATCATTGCCTGATTATACCCAGCGATAATATGCAGCATATTGAAGATGTGCATATGATTTCAAGCCATTTGATAGCATCTGTTATCAGGGATAGTCTGCTGGATGAGAAGCATAAAGCCGAGTTCGAGTATATAGATTTTGGCCGCCCAAAATGGGAAGGGGTTATCTCTCAGCTAAAAGGAAAAGCATAAGGGCTAGTTGCAAAATCCATATTTGGGTAGTTGCAGGCTTATAATCTGCGATCTGCAAACCACACCAAAACAACCGGTTACGCAAACTAAAGTTTGCGGCTGGGACATGTCCCCCTTTAATTTTTAGACTTTTGCAATTACCTCTAAGGGCTATCAAATTGTTTGTAAAAGGTAATTATTCTATTTTATCTGATTGCAAGCAGCCTGTTTTATGCTTAAATATAAGTTAACTACATAAAAAATAAGCAGAGTCAAAAGGTATAGCGTAAATTTTGCTTGACAGTCTGTAACCATTTTGCTAATCTCCTGTGTGGGTGATTGCGGGAATAGCTCAGTGGTAGAGCATCGCCTTGCCAAGGCGAGGGTCGCGGGTTCAAATCCCGTTTCCCGCTCCAGATCGGCGGCATAGCCAAGTGGCTAAGGCAGAGGTCTGCAAAACCTTTATTCCCCGGTTCGAGTCCGGGTGCCGCCTCCAGTATTTGCCGAGGTGGCGGAATTGGTAGACGCAAGGGACTTAAAATCCCTCGAAGCTTAGCTTCGTGCCGGTTCGATTCCGGCTCTCGGCACCAACAAAATCCAGCCGGATGTCAGTGACCTCCATGGGTTTGACTAATTGCGTAGAAGCCATTTCTCCCTGAACTCACCTCCTTCCGGCCTTAGGTCCGCGGAGCCGGACTTATAAAGAAATAAAATTCCGGATGGTTTTGATGGGACGTAGATACTTAATACTTCAATTTTCCCCACGGTAGCTTATCTAATGGTTGGATTCAGGTGCATCCCTTAAGGGCTTTGACAGGTTAGAAGAATCACTGTGGAAAGTGTATCCCGGCGTATTCGCAATATCTAATGCTTAACTCGAAAAATTCGGGCAGGCACAGCCTGTTTCTTCAGGACGTTGGCTCATAAGGGGTGTCTTGCAAACCCAGCCTAAATTTATGAATAGATCAGGTTAAGTCTTATGCTAACAACTATTTCATGCTTTAACTAACTTAGATTAGCTTGGTGGATAATAGCAGGCTGACCATTGTCCAGAGCTTGGGATTGGAAAGCCGTAATTTACTGTAGTATCGCTTTTGTATTAGATGTGAATGGTTTTACCCGATACTATTATAACATGCAGTACCCTTTAGAATGGCAGAGGGAGACGAAAAATTTTGCCGAATAGAGAAAAATTGAAGTAACAAATTTTGTTAATAAAATCGATAGTCAGGGATTGTTTATTAATTGAACATCCCGGTAGTTAACCCCAGTAAGAGGTTTCTTAGGTAAAAGATTACTTAGGTTATATGAGGTAAGAATATGAATATTGTGGAGTTGAAGGAACAAAGTATTGCTGAATTAAACAACGTAGCCAAGACGTTGAAGGTTGAAGGTGCGGGTACTCTGCGCAAGCAGGAACTCATATTCAAGATACTACAGGCGCAGACGGAGAAAAACGGCTTAATCTTCAGCGAGGGCGTATTGGAAACCCTGCCGGAGGGTTTTGGTTTCCTACGTGCGCCTGACTATAACTATCTCCCCGGTCCGGATGATATATACGTATCTCCCTCTCAGATCCGCCGCTTTGATCTGCAAACCGGTGACACTGTTTCCGGGCAGATCCGCCCACCGAAGGAGAATTAGCGATACTTCGCTTTGCTTAAAGTAGAGGCGGTAAATTTTGAGAATCCGGAGGCGGCCAAGGATAAGATATTATTTGACAACCTGACTCCATTGTATCCCGATGAAAGAATAAATCTGGAGACGAAGACAGCGGGAATGGAAATGCGGGTGATGGATCTGCTGACCCCTATCGGAAAGGGGCAACGCGGCTTGATCGTGGCCTCCCCTCGTACCGGTAAAACCGTATTGTTACAGTCTATAGCCAACAGTATTGCCGAGAACCACCCTGAAATAAAACTGATTGTATTGTTGATCGATGAACGCCCGGAAGAGGTTACCGACATGCAGCGTTCGGTGAAGGGGGAAGTGGTCAGTTCCACCTTTGACGAACCGGGGCAAAGACACGTTCAGGTAGCCGAGATGGTATTAGAAAAAGCCAAGCGATTGGTTGAGCATAATAATGATGTAGTCATCCTACTGGACAGTGTTACTCGTTTAGCCCGTGCATATAATAGTGTAATTCCTCCAAGCGGGAAGGTGTTATCCGGCGGTTTGGACTCTAATGCGATGCAAAAACCCAAGCGTTTCTTCGGTGCGGCCCGCAACCTTGAAGATGGGGGAAGCTTAACCATAATCGCTACCGCCTTAATCGATACCGGCAGTCGTATGGATGATGTAATCTTTGAAGAGTTCAAAGGCACCGGTAACATGGAATTGCACCTGGAACGCCGTTTAGCCGATAAGCGGATTTTTCCGGCAATTGATGTCAATCGATCAGGCACCCGTAAAGAAGAGTTGTTATTTAATGATATTGAAGCAAAACGGATTTGGATACTACGTAAGGTGCTCTCGCCGCTGAATTCTATAGAGGCCATGGAATTACTTTTAGATAAGTTGCAACAAACGAAAAGTAATTCCGATTTTTTAGATTTTATGAGTAAAAACCAGGATTAACAAAACTTTGTTTTTTTACAATTTAAGCTTAATTAATTATTTTTGTTTTAGGGAGAGACATAAGGGGACCTGTCCCCTAGGGACCTGTCCCCAAGAGGAGGAGAAAATGAAGAAAGAAATTCATCCTGAATATGTGGAGGCTAAGGTTATTTGCTCGTGCGGCAATATAATTCAAACCAGAGCCACCAAGCCGGAGTTGCATATTGAGATTTGCTCAAGCTGCCACCCGTTCTTTACCGGTAAGCAGAAATTTGTAGATGCTGCGGGTAGAGTGGAGCGATTTGAGAATAGGTTAAAAAAACATCAGCAGTTAAAAAGTGCTGTGCAAAAGGAAAAGAAACAAACCCTCGTTCCGCTGCAAGCGAAACCACAGATCGATAAGCCCGAAGCAAAACAGGCCGAATAGCCTGTGACTAAGCAAGCCAAACAACCAGAAGCTAACACCAAGGCTGAATAGCTGCATTTTTTGCCTTATGAGAGCGCTCAACTAAAGTGGTAATCACGTGTTTCAAAAGCTAAGTGAAGTAGAGCAAAAATATAATGAGTTAAACCAACTGCTCAGTCAGCCGGATATAATTGCAAACCGGGAGAAGTTCCAAAAATATTCCAGATCCCATGCTGAATTAGCCGAAGTGGTGCGGGAGTATAAGCAGTATAAGAAAGTAGCCGAGAGCATTGCTCAAACTAAGGCAATGCTGCATGAGGAAAATAAGGATCATGACCTAAAGGAACTGATAGAGCAGGAGTTGGCAGAGCTAAATGATGAGCAGCAGGCGCTTGAGGAACGATTAAAGGTTTTACTTTTGCCTAAAGACCCGCTGGATGAGAAAAACATCCTGCTGGAAATCAGGGCCGGTACCGGGGGAGACGAAGCGGCATTGTTTGCAGCCGACCTCTTCCGCATGTATTGTAAATATGCTGAGGGCCAGCGCTGGCGCACCGAGATTATGAGTTCAAATGAGACCGGGGTAGGCGGATTCAAGGAAATAATTCTGCTCATCGAGGGGAATCAGGTGTATAGCCGGTTAAAATACGAAAGCGGAGTGCATCGGGTGCAGCGAGTACCGGTTACCGAATCATCCGGGCGCATACATACCTCAGCAGTTACCGTGGCTGTATTACCCGAAGCTGAAGAAGTTGAAGTCGAGATAGACCCCAACGAAATCCGAATAGATGTATATCGCTCCCAGGGTCCAGGCGGTCAGAGCGTAAATACCACAGATTCAGCCGTAAGAATCACCCATATCCCGACTGGACTGGTGGTTACCTGCCAGGATGAGAAATCACAGCATAAAAATAAAGCCAAAGCCTTACGAATCTTAAGGGCACGGTTGTTAGATAAGTTACAGCAGGAACAAGATCAAAAAATGTCTGAAACCCGTAAGGCGCAGGTGGGTTCAGGCGACCGCAGTCAGCGTATCCGCACCTATAATTTTACCCAAGGCCGGGTTACCGACCACCGTATAGGCCTTACTCTGCATAAACTCGATCTAATCTTAGAGGGCCAGATGGAGGAGCTTCTCGAGGCCCTGACTGCCCACTACCAAAGCGAAGCTCTTAAGCACGTAGCCTAGGGGACAAGTCCCTTTTTGCAAGTGCTTTCGCTGATCTTAAGAGCTATTAGAGTGTTTTAGGTGAATCCCTATGTCTGATGTATGGAGAATTCTGACTATCTTAGAGTGGACTGCCGGATATTTTAAGCAAGCCAACATTGAATCCGCCCGGCTGGATGCGGAGCTGTTGCTGGCTCATGTATTGGGGAAAGATCGCACTGCGCTTTATATGAATTTCGATAAACCCCTGTTGCCGTTTGAGCTGGAGGCGTATAAACGCTTAATCCAAAGACGGGCAAAGCGTGAACCGGTAGCCTATATTACCGGCACTAAAGAATTCTGGTCTCTGGATTTTAAGGTCAACAAAAATGTACTGATCCCCCGGCCGGAAACTGAACTTCTGGTACAGACGCTAATTGAATTACGAAAGCGAAAAGCGGCGCACCCGCTTACTATACTGGATGTGTGTACCGGGAGTGGTAATATTGCCGTAAGTTTGGCCAAAGAGCTCCCCGATGACAGAATATTGGCGGGTGATATTTCGTCTTGCGCTCTGGAGGTAGCTAAAGAAAACGCTAAGCTACATGGGGTTGACAAGGGATTGAGTTTTTACCAAGGGGATTTGTTCGCAGCTTTTAAGGGGAGTAATCTAGCAGGGGGTGTAGATTTTATAGTGTCTAACCCACCCTATATTCCCACTCAGGAGCTTGCGGGACTTGCGCCGGAGATAGATTTTGAACCCCGGCTGGCGCTGGATGGGGGCGTAAGCGGGGTCGATATACTTAAGCGGATAATGCAGGATGCGCTTAAACTTTTAAAGCCCGGCGGCTATCTGGTGATGGAGACCGGGATTTCTCAGACTAAAGCGTTAAATGAACTGGGCAGTAATAGCCCAAAATGGGCAGGTTTTAAAATATGTAATGATTACAGTGGATTGCCCAGGATAGCGCTAGGTAAAAAGGGGTAAATTAAGTAGCTACTTCATTGTAAAAGGCATCCCACAATTGCTTTTGCTCCTGGTTTAGATTAAACGCAAAGCCTATCTCGTAGACTTGATTTTCGTTAACGCATAAGTATTTATTCCATATAATATCGACATGTCCACTTATCCTTAAGGGATTCTTGTCCCCAATCTCAACCGCTTCCAGGGTTACATTCGGATTAAAGAGAATTTTATCCATTATCCGGTTGTTGTTCTTGGTCTTAAAGGTAATGTCAACCTTGACGCCATAGCAACTGATATTTGCCACATAACCGACAATGCTTAGATTGTCGCTGGCGATAAACTTGATTGGTAAATTGCATTTTTTGCGCTCGTTTATCCTGCGTTCCTGACCCTCAACCATTAATTTTCCTCCGATATTATAATAAAAGAATAATCTTTTGTGCTGTATAAGTTAAATTATCTCCGATTTCCTAACGATTGCGAATGACAACCGAAAATTGACCACCTGCGCTAGCCGAATTTTGACCACCCTGATACAAGTTAATAATATGGGATGATGGCAAGAGGCATCATCCCGGTTTCTCATTTCGAGTACCAGAGGGAAGCAGAAGAAGCC
>JAJRUU010000052.1 GCA_024277605.1 bacterium | reverse complement strand
GCGGCAATCCCCTGGGGGCCGGGGCCTGTTTACAGCATTGTCGATCTTAATATTGGGCTCATATACGTTTTGGCAGCTAGTTCATTAGGGGGTTTTGGGGTTATAATGGCCGGTTGGGCCTCCAACAGCAAGTATGCCCTGTTGGGCGCATTGCGCGGTATTGCCCAAACCATTAGTTATGAGTTGCCCCTGGTGCTGGCGCTTATTGGCCCGCTTATGCTGGCCGGCAGTCTGAGCATGACCAAGATGGTAAACTCCCAGCTTCAGTCGGGGACGTGGTTTATATTTTTACAACCGATAGCCTTTATCTGTTACCTTTTGGCGGGGACTGCCGAAACGCAGCGTGTCCCCTTTGACATGTTGGAGGATGAGGGGGCGCTGGTTACCGGTTTTTATACCGAATATGGCGGGATGGCTTTTTCGGTATTTGCATTGGCTGAATATGTCAATATTATTTTGATTGGGGTTGTGGCTGCTATCGCCTTTATGGGTGGATGGCTCAGGCCGTTTCCCTCTGTATCCGCACTGGCGTTTTTGGATATCATACCTCCTTTCGTATGGTTGTTAGCAAAATCGATGCTTTTCGTTTTCTTTGTCATCTGGCTGCGGGGCACACTTCCGCGGGTGCGCTATGATCAGTTGATGTGTTTTGGTTGGAAGATTCTGCTGCCATTAGTCTTGCTTAATATACTGCTTACCGGGTTGTATAAAGTACTTCCCTTCAGTGGAGTCATGCTGCTTCCATATTATGGGATTACCATACTATGCACCTTAGGTTGTTTGGCCGTATGCACTAAATGGTTTAATGCGCGGGCGTAATTTATGACGAAGCTATCCCCACAGTTTAAGAATGAGGTTGACCAAATAGTCAGCCAGTATGAATTTAAACAGGGGGCCTTGCTTCCTATTTTGCATAAGGTACAGGACACATATGGATATTTGGTTGAGGATGTGCTGGCGTCCGTAGCTGAACACCTCAATATCCCCTCCGTGGATGTCTTTTAAATAGCCACCTTCTACTTTTTCTTTAATGCCAAGCCGGTTGGTAAAAATACCATCTTTGTATGTGATAGCATATCCTGCTATTTGCAGGAAAAAGATCTCATAATCGCTCAGTTGGAAAAGGAACTGGGCATAAAGCCTGGATAAACTACCGCGGACGGGAAATTTACCCTTTTTACCGCCTCCTGTATCGGGGCCTGCGGTCGAGCTCCGGCAATGATGATCAACGATAAAACCTATTTCGAGCTTACCCCAGAGGCGATTTGCCAAATACTAAATGAATATTAACCGCGGGAGCATCAGCACGTGCCTGAGTCGAAAATATTATTAAAAAATATCGGCACTCCCAATTCCGATCAGCTTGACGGGTATCTAAAAAATGGCGGTTATAGAGCGCTCAAGCGTGCCTTAGCCGAGATGATACCCGAGGAAGTGGTGGAACTGGTCAAGAAATCCGGCTTGCGCGGGAGAGGCGGCGCCGGTTTTCCTACCGGAATGAAGTGGCAATTTTGTGCCAGCGACGTTAAGACTCCCAAGTATATTATCTGTAACGCCGATGAAGGGGAACCGGGCACTTTTAAGGATAGATTGCTGATAGAGGAAGACCCGTATGCCATTTTAGAAAGTATGGCTATTGCCGGTTATGCAATTGGTTCTGACCAGGGAATTATCTATATTCGCAGAGAGTATATTTATGGCGCGCGTAAATTAGAAAAAGCGATTGAACAGGCCGGAAAAAAGGGTTACTTGGGGGAAAATATCTTCGGCAGTAATTTTAGCTTTGATATAAAAGTGTTTTTAGGCGCGGGCGCCTATATATGCGGCGAGGAGACTGCCCTCTTAGACTCTATAGAAGGTAAGGCTGGCCGCTCACGCATTAAACCGCCATTTCCGGTCAATGAGGGCTTATGGCATCGCCCTACCGCAGTTAACAATGTTGAGACGCTGTGTAATATGCCTCACATTGTTCTGCATGGGGATAAATGGTTTAGGTCTTTTGGGACGTACGAGAGTCCGGGCACAAAAATATTTTCGGTAAGCGGCCACGTAAAAAAACCGGGGAATTATGAACTGCCCATGGGGATACCCTTAAAAGAACTCATCTATGATCATGCCGGGGGTATCCGGGGGGAGAACAGGTTTAAGGCTGTTCTCCCGGGAGGAGCATCGAGTCCCTGTCTGACCAGTAAGCATCTATCAGTGCAGCTGGATTATAATATCCTGGCGGCTACCGGCAGTATGCTGGGTTCAGGGGCAGTAATTGTTATGGATCATACCACCTGTATGGTGGGGGCGGGCCTGTCGATTGCCCGCTTCTTCGAGCATGAGTCATGTGGGCGGTGTACCCCCTGTAGAGAAGGAACCTACTGGATGGTCAGGCTGCTGGAACGCATTATGTCAGGGGAATCTCAACCACAGGAGATCGACCTGATAGTAAACTTGGGGATGAATATGCGGGCAACTTGTTTCTGCCCATTGGGGTTGGCGGCACAGGGTGCGGTGCTTAGTTTTATCGAGAATTTCAGAGATGACTTTGAGGGGCATATGAAAGAGAAGCACTGTCCGGTTCAGGCTTATTAGTTTTTGCTATTAACCGCAGGTAATGTCTGCTTTTTGCTCCTGTATAGTAAGCTGGTTGCAAAGGTTCTGTTTGGGTAGCCGTAGGCTTTAGCCTGCGATTTGCAAGCCACACAAAAACAAATGGTTACGCAAACTAAAGTTTGCGGCTACTTTCTGGGATTTCAAGCCAGAAAAATTGATGTTTTTTAATATGGTGTTGCTTTTAATGTTAGGATGTTTTGGTACTGAACTATGATTGGTGTAACTATAGATGGTATTAAGTTAGAGGTTGAGGATAATACCACCATATTGGAAGTAGCTAACCAGGCGGGGATTTATATCCCTACGCTCTGTTATCACGCAAAATTGGGGCCATTTGGCGCTTGCCGTATTTGTATGGTGGAAATAGACCCTGGGAACAGGTTGGTGCCTGCCTGTATTACCAAAGTAATGCGGAATATGACCATCTATACCAATAATGAAAAGGTGTTCAAGGCCCGTAAAAACAACCTGGAATTGCTGCTGGCCCGGCATCCGGCTGATTGTCTGGTATGTGAGAAGGGCGGGGAGTGTGAACTGCAGGAGGTATGCTTTAAACTGGGAGTATCCGGAGGGTTCCAACAACCCAATAATTCCTTAGCTGAAATATTTGGTGTGCAGCAACTGGATGTATCTATTGATGATACTCGCACTATCATCGAAAGGGATTTGAATAAATGTATAATGTGTAAACGCTGCATCCGTATGTGCCATGATGTGCAGGCCCTGGGGGCAATTCAATTCTCCCGCCGCGGTTTCAAGATGGAGATGGGTACCTTCTTCGGTCGTAAAATGGATTGTGAATTCTGTGGTCAGTGCGTTGATATTTGCCCGGTAGGCGCCCTGATGAATAAGATGTCTAAATATCGGGCCCGCATATGGCAGTTAACTAAGACGCCCAGCGTTTGCTCCTATTGCAGTGTTGGTTGCAGTTTATACCTGAATGTCAAGGACGAGAAAGTGGTAAAGGTTGATGCTGAGATGGGCCGGGGAGTGAATGACGGCAACCTTTGCTATAAAGGGCGGTATGGCCAGATATTTGTAAATGATCCCCAACGCTTTACCTCGCCCTTAATCAGGAATCAAGATGATGGAAGGTTATATAAGGCAAGCTGGGAGGAAGCCCTGAGGTTGGTAGCCGACCGCTTAGGGCAGGTAAAGGCCGAGTATGGGGCTGAGAGTATAGCCGGCGTGGGTTCAGCCCGTTGCACCAACGAAGATAATTACTTGTTCCAGAAATTAATGCGCGGGGTTATTAGAACCAATAATTTAGATAACTGCACCCGCTTTGAACATGCCTCGAGTCTGGCAGCGCTGGATGATGCCTTGGGTTGGCCGGCAATGAGCAACTCTTTTGAAGATGTGCTAAATTCACCTGTCATGTTGTTGGTGGGGATTAATCCTACGGAAACCCACCCTGTATTCGGCATACAAATAAGACGGGTAGCTAAAGAGGGTAAAACCCGTTTAATTGTGGTAGAACCCCGGCATACCAAACTGGCCCGATATGCCCGCCCGTGGCTTCCCATCAAACCGGGTACTGATGTAGCCTTAATCTGCGGGATTATCCATGTTTTGATAAAAGAAGATCTCATAGGTAAAACGTTTGTTGACCAGTTTACGGAAGGTTTTGAAGATTTACGTCGGTCGGTAAATAAATACACCCCAGCCCGTGTAGCCGAAATTACCGGACTTACCGAGGAACAGATTATTGAAGCTGCGCAGGTTTATGGAAAAGCCAAAAGCGCTACCATAATTTATGGTGTGGGAGCTACCCAGCATACCTGGGGAACGGATTTGGTATATAGCCTAGCCAATCTGGCGCTCATTACCGGCAATTTGGGTAAGCCCGGCGGGGGATTGAATCCCTTACGGGGACAGAATAACACCCAGGGTTCCTGTGATATGGGGATGTTGCCCGATTTTTATCCAGGCTATCAGCCGGTAACAGATCAAAAAGCCAGGGCAAGGCTGGAAGAACTCTGGGGGGTGGAACTGCCTGCCAAACCAGGACTTGCCCAAACCCAGATGCTGCCCGCCATAGAAGATGGTAAGCTCAAGGCAATGTATATAATGGGGGAGAATCCGGTATCCTCCAACCCCGACCCACAGCAGGTTCAAAAGACCCTGTCTAAATTGGATTTTCTGGTGGTACAGGATATATTCCCCAATGAAATAAGCAATCTGGCCCATGTGGTACTCCCCGGTTCCAGCTTTGCGGAAAAGAACGGCACTTTTACCAATACTGAAAGGCGGATTCAACGGGTGCGCAAGGCCATTGAACCTGTTGGCGATAGCTTGCCGGATTGGAAGATCATCTCCAAATTAGCTAAATATATGGGGTACGAAATGGAGTATTATGGCGCTGTTCGAATTATGGAGGAGATTGCCCAGGCAGTCCCGATTTACGGTGGAATAAATTACCAACGGTTGGAAGCCGGTGGAATTCAATGGCCCTGTTCTACTACACATCATCCGGGAACTCCCATCTTATATGAAACCGGGTTTCCCAAGGGGAAGGCAAAACTGGTCCCCGTTGAATATAAACCGCCAACTGAGATCACCAGCGAGGAATATCCCTACACGCTACTTACCGGCAAATGGTTATTTAATTATCATACCGGCATGCTCACCAAAAGAGAAGAAGGCTTAATGGGTGTGCCAGAAGAAGGGATAGTGGAGATAAATCAGGAGGATGCCGATAAACTGGGTATCTCCGATGGCGCTGGGGTAGTAGTAAAATCCAAATACGGGCAGGTGAAATTGGTTGCCAAGATAGATGAAAGTTCTCCAGTGGGCACCCTGTTTATGCCGGTACATTTTGCGCACGCATATGCCAATGTGTTGTTAACCCCCAATCTGGATGCCACAAGCCACACGCCGGAACTTAAGATGTGCCAAGTAAACATCATGCCAAAAGCGTAAACCGCCCAGTTTAGCTGCGTTTTTCAATGCACCCCCCCCCGCTATTTCAATGTACCCGCTCTCTTCCCGCTATGCGAAAGATTTTATTGTGGAATTGTGGCTACAAATAGTGGGTACCCTGATGCTCTCCCCAAAGCTCATTATACCAAGTTGCAATCAAAGTGATACTAATTTCTCACTCGGGTAGGTCGGCCTTTAGGCCGACCAAAGAGCGGAGGGCTAAAGCCCTCCCTACCCATTTAGTATATGTTTGATTGCAACTTGGTATTAAATGCCCGGTTACACCAAAACTTTTTTGGGTCTGAAGGCTATTCTGTGATTTTCGGGAGTGGGGTTTTGGGTGAAATCCAGACTCGATTCACCAATCGCCAGTAGCTTGCCCGAAGAGCTGTATAAGCGGACCTTCATGCCCTCTGTTATTGTTCCACCCGAACTATCTAATATGCCTCCAACCGGCACCGGAGATCCAAGCCTTACCCGGCGGGTTGATTCATCATCGATGGTTATTGCCGGTAAATGCGCCAACATTTGATCCAGGGCATATAAATTTTCCGTTAAGCGGTTTTCAGCTATTATGTCCTGTAATTCAGCCAGAGAAATGGATTGCTCTATAGTAAACTGTCCGCATCTGGTGCGCACCAGCTTATGCAGATGGGCTCCACAGCCCAGCAGTTCCCCCATATCGGCACATAAGGTGCGCATATAAGTGCCTTTAGAACAACTTACATCCAGGGTAAGCAGCGGTAATTGAATTGCTGCCAGTTTAAGGCTGTGAATTACTACCTGCCGCGGTTTACGTTCTACCCATTGACCCTCGCGGGCCAGTTGATAGAGGCGTTTCCCATTATGCTTACACGCTGAATACATGGGCGGTATCTGCTCTATCTGCCCTACGAAACGCTGAACAACCTCACGGATAGCCTCTTCAGTTACGTCCTTCCACTCCCTTGTTTCAAGGATTTTACCGCTGGCATCCTGTGTGTCGGTGGTTTCCCCTAATTTGGCAATGAGGTGGTATTCCTTGTCGGCCTCTATCAGGTATTGTGACATACGGGTAGCCTTGCCCACGCAAATGGGCAATACCCCGGAAGCATCGGGATCCAGCGTGCCGGTATGTCCCACTTTCCTGGCTTTGAGTAACTTGCGTACCCGTGCTACTGCATCGTGGGAGGTAATGCCTGGGGGCTTGTTTATGTTAAGGGTTCCGTAAATACCGTTATTCATGTGCAACTCCATATATGGGTAATTTCTGGTCAGCCGGTCATAAAAGCCGACTTGGCCGGGTTAATCATACTTAGCGCCGCTTGCCATTTCATTAAGCGTATCCAGGTCTAAAATAGTTATTAAATTTCCTTTAACCTGGATAATTCCAGCCTGTTTCAGTTTCCGCAGAGTGCGCGACAGGGTTTCGCTTATAGTGCCCAGCCTTGAAGCTAGTTGGGTTTTACTGGCATCCAGTTCTAATTGAACCCCCGTTTCAGTCGGCTGCCCGGTCTGCCGGGATTGTTCAATCAGATATTGGGCCAGGCGGGATGAAACATCTTTTAGCGACAACTCTTCCACCAAGCGGTTTAATCTCCTCAATAACTTAGACAAGGTAGCCAGCATGTTCAAGCTGAGCTGGGGATTCTGCTTGATTAATTGCAAAAAAGCTTCCTTGGGCAGATGGATCAACCGGGAATGGCTGAGCGTTTCGGAAAAGGCCGGATAATGTCCGCCGGAAAACATAACCGCCTCGGCAAAGGTCTCACCGGGGTTTACAATGTGCAATATCTGTTCTTTGCCCTGAGCAGAAATCTTATACAATTTTACCTGTCCTGAGGCCACAATATAAAAACAGGTAGCTTCTTTACCTTCGGCGAAAATAAGTTCTCCTTTGGCATATTGCTTAATTCCTGCAATAGCCTGTATTTGGGATAACTCAGCTTCGGTGAGGCCGGAAAACAAGAAACTGCTTTTTAGCGCTTGATGTAGATCCATTGTGAATTCATACCATTTTTCTTAACGTTACACAAGGTTTTATTCACTATAAGCTATACATAAGTTCAGCCAACTGATAAACTAAGTAAACTTTCAACTAGATATGATTTTGCCGGTTAGTTAGTCCCCACTAGGAGTCTGTCGGACTTTAGCAGCAGAATATGGTATAATGGTCGGAAATAAATCTTTGCCATGAAGGGGCCAAAAGATGAGTGTTAAATTTATACTGACCGACCGGGAGACGCCTTATTTGTTACCGCCGTCACTT
>JAJRUU010000304.1 GCA_024277605.1 bacterium | reverse complement strand
CTGTTTTAGAAAAACACCCGGAACTGTCCATTCTTGTTATTTGGGGATTAGGACATCTCGCCATGTACACAGTCAAATTCCGCTCCCTGTTTCACCATACCCGATATTTTGCTAATGAGTATATCATCTTAACAGTGCTGGGAAGCATAAGCTTTATAGTTATACAAAAAGCCAGGCCGAAGTTCAGGGGAGGGTTAATTTTAGGGGTAACCAGTTTACTGCTATCGATTGGCTCTTTATTCTACTGGCAAAAAGTTTATACCAATAATCTCGATCAGATTGAGCAGGCATATATTACGATGGGAAACTGGGTCAACCAAAACACCGCACCCGATGCTAAAATAGCAGCTTTTGATGTCGGAGTCCTGCGTTATATTGGAAACCGATACACCATAGACTTGGGGGGGTTGGTTGATCCCACCGTCCATCCCTATCTTAAAACGCATGAATGCGGTGAATATATATATCGGAAAGGGGCTGATTATATAATGTATTCCAGGTACCCGGATGCCGATGCTATTACCGGAATATACTTAGCGGAATACCAAGGCCCCATGCTGCTGAAACAACTTCCCCTAAAACATTTTGAAGCGCCCCAATATCCGGCGCCCACCCTTACCCAGTCTTATCGGACAGACATAAACAAAGTTAGCGGCTGGTTTCCCCCAACCACAGAGGGGAAGTTACAGCTTTTTGCTTATGACGGCAGACCTTTTGAGCGAGTGGGCAAAATGGTTGATGATCGGTTGGAGTTTGTCGGTTATTCTATCGACGATAGAAGCATTGAATATATTTCGCCTTTTCCTTTTATTGTAAATATTTCTTACTTTTTTAAGGCCAGGGCAAAACTAAGCCGGGTCTATTGGGTGCATTTGGCCTTTTTTGACGCCAAACAGCAGAATATACTGCTAACCTCAAAGCATATCCCTACCCACAACCTGATTACCCCTCCCAACTGGCCGGTTAATCAAATAATCCAGGAGCATCATGTTCATTTCTTGACTCCCGATATTAAGCCCCAAAAGTACTTACTCAGGGCGGCTATCACGCAGGAAGAAGATTTTGACAAAAACGATCCGGGAAAATACAACTGGTTCGAATTAGGAACGATCAGCATGAAGAGAAGTCCTTTAGAGCCGCTTAATATACCAGATGATAGAGATAAAAAAGAAGATAATGGCTCATCCACTGCACCGGAAACCACATAATGATGGTTTCGTAAAAAGTCGTCATTCCCGCGAAAGCGGGAATCTGTTATGATTTTAACTGTCTGAAAATACTGGATTCCTGCTTTCGCAGGAATGACAAAAATGTGTGTTTTCTGACTTTTTACGAGTTCATCACATAATAAGAGGCCAACTATGCCTACACCCACAAATCAGCAGACTAAAACCAGCGCTAAAAGGCAAAACACCTTTTTGGGAAGGAGATCGGTATTATTTCTGTCAGCGCTTATCGCTGTGGGGTGTTTAACAGTTTATATTAATGGTTTATCCAATGACTTTGTCTGGGATGATCAGCCGCTTATCTTAAAAGACCGGATGATCAGGGATTTACACAACATACCCCAGGCTTTCAGCCGTGATTTCTTTGATTTTACGGAAGAAGAGGACATAAAATATGGTTATTTCAGGCCGCTCATCACCGTATCTTACATGCTGGATTATGCCATTTGGAAAACCAACCCTTTTGGATTCCATCTCACCAACCTGTTACTCCACATAGCTTGCTCGGTTTTTGTGCTTCTGATCTTTCTTAAATTGGGAGTATCTCGAACATTAGCTTTTATAGGCGGCCTCATTTTCGGGATCCATCCAATTCACACCGAATCAGTTTCCTGGATTTCAGGGCGAACCGATGTGCTGTGCTGCTTCTTTTTACTGCCGGCCCTGGGCTGCTATATCGCCTATCGCCAACACCAAAGTTCAAAGCTAACCCCCGATTCTGCCCAGGCCCACCCTATCCCAGCGCACCTATACTACATTTTATCACTCATCCTCTATAGCCTGAGCCTGTTAAGTAAAGAGATGGCCGTGGTGTTAATTCTTATGCTCTTAGTCATGGAATGGCTCTATTTCGACAGATCAGATGAGGTGTTCTGGAGGGGCAGCCTAAGAAGAATCACCCCTTATCTGGTATTAACGGCGGGATACTTGATTTGGCACTCCACAGAAGTAAGCCGTTTGAACGCAAGCAGGCTGAAACTGGATATAGTCGGCATATATCCGACTATTGTTACTGCTTTTAAGGGGTTTTTGCTTTATATACTCAAGCTGCTGGCGCCGATTCGCTTAAGCGCCTACCTGCAACTGCCGCTGCTTACCGGATCGGCTCAAGTTGAAGGTTTGCTTTATCTGCTGATTTTCGCAGGCCTTTGTTATGTCTTTATAATCGCTTCCAGACACAAGAGGCTGATAGGTCTGGGTGGAGGATTGTTTCTAGCTGCCATGGCGCCCCTTTCTAATATTATGCGGATTACCAGCCCACAGGACATGGGATTTACCATGGCAGAACGATTTATGTATATTCCCTCAGTCTGGTTTATTCTCGTTTTGGTAATTACAATCAACTGGGGGAAAAAGACGCTTTTGGGGCAATATCCTTCAATGAACGGCTTAATATCAGTATTAATAATTGTCACAATCGGCGCCCTGGGATACCGGACGATATTACGTAACCGCGATTGGCGGGATGATGGAACGCTTTTTAACGCTGAACTCGCATCTCATAATGAGTCTATACTAATTCACAGCAATCTGGGGAAATTCTACGCCCGTCACGGTCAATTTGAAGATGCCTTATCCCACCTGAGAAGGGCTCTTAAGCTAGGCCCGGAAACTCTGGGAGTATTAAATAATATGGGACAACTGCTGGTGGATATGGGGAAATTCAATGCGGCGATTCCATACATTAAAAGAGCAATTGCCATTGATCGCTTAAAATATCAATTACACAACAATTATGGTTTAGCTGAGGCAGGTTTAGGCCGTTACCAGGAAGCAATTAAAAAATATGAGACCGCTCTCAGCGTTCATCCCGCTTCAGCCCAAGTTTATAACAATATGGGAGTCGCCTATAAAAAGCTGGGAGATTTTCAAAAGGCATCTAACAGCTATCAACAGGCCATCAAACTCGATCAGACCTACGCCGCACCATACAAAAACCTGGCTATTCTATACATGAACCATCCAGGGAAAACCCCGCAGGCCTTACAGTCCCTGCGCAAGAGCCTCGAGTTAGACCCAAGCCAGCCGGAAGCCCCGCAAATGGAGAAACTAATCCAGGAGCTAGAGTCACCCTAACTGTCTGATACAGCACCCATTTTTATTTGATATGCTGGTAATGTCTTTTAGTCCTCTCTCCCCTGAGGGGAAAGATTCAGAGTGAGGGGAAAAGGGTTTATGTATCAAAAGCCCCCTCATCCTAACCTTCTCCCCCCAGGGGAGAAGAAACCAGATACCCATCAATTTAAAATAGACGCTATACCAGGAGTCTGTCGGACTTTGGGGTTCCTATCTATGAAACATTATCTTTTGGGGGAGGAATGTTCTTCATTGGTTATTGACTGGGGGGGGTCTTGAAAGTCCGGGCAAGCTTCATTACACTCAGCGCTAATATCATGTCCCCTCTCACAGGCATATACCGGAAGTTCACCCTTCAGGTCAAAAACCACTTCTCTTAAATAGAAAAACTTACAGTGTTGAAGGGTACTCATTGTTCACTTCCCTTGAATAAAACCTCATCATCTTCTATGAGTCTAGCGCAAGTAAGTCAAATGTGCAATAGAAATCTTTGATTTGCTCTATTTTCATGAACCTAAGAATGCCTCCAGGCTTGCATCCAACCAGCGCTATTCGGGCTCTTGTGGCATAGATGATTTGTTTTTGGTTTACGCATGTTTTCTGAGTCGTGGACAGTTTTAGGTTAAAGGTTCCAGTAAGGGGAGCCAGACTGTTTTTAGTATTGTATCTCCCAGGTATTTTAGAGCATTCATACCAACCCTGAAGATGCTGAACCCCACTTGTCCTTTTCTGCCATTAG
>JAJRUU010000051.1 GCA_024277605.1 bacterium | reverse complement strand
TAAAGTTAGCATAGATCAGGAATTATGCACATGAAAATGGATGATCATATTCAATATATAAAAGGGGTCGGCCCCAAGCGTGCCGCCTTATTTGCCAAGCTTGGGGTACACTCCATTGAGGATGCCTGCTGGCTGCTTCCCCGGCGCTACGAAGACCGCAGCCATATAAAACCCATCTCGCAGCTTGAACCGGGGAGTATAGCCACTGTAGTGGGTAAGATAAAGCAGGCCCAGGTGCTGACCACCCGCCGCCGCCGCCGTATTTTCGAGCTGACGGTTGGAGATGACAGCGGGGCGATGACCGCCAAATGGTTTAAGTTCAATACGCGCTATATGACCAGCCTGTTTAAGAAGGGTGAGCTCATTATTTTAAGCGGTACGGTGGAGGTTGATCCCTATGGTTTTTTCGGCGGGCTGCAAATGCTGCACCCCAATTACGAAGTAATAGACCGGGATGACGACGAGCTGGTGCATAGCGGTCGCATAGTCCCTGTTTATCCCACCACCGAGGGCTTTCATCAGAAGGCGTTAAGAAGCATCATGAAGCGCATCATTTTAGAATACGGCCCCAAGGTTGCCGATATAGTGCCGCTGGATATTAAGCAGCGCTACAAGTTTCCTGCTGTGGCTCAGGCGTTACAACAGGTGCACTTTCCGGATAACTCCGCTGATCTGGAGTTGCTGGAACAGGGTATCTCTCCGGCTCACCGCCGACTGGTGTTTGAGGAATTTTTTCTGCTGGAGTTGGGGCTGGCCAACCGCCGCAGGCAACTTACCCAGGATCGAGTCGGCATTGCCTTTAAGTCCACCGGTGAGCTGGCCCATAGATTGACCAAGCTACTTCCCTTTAGCCTCACCGCCGCCCAAAAGCGGGTACTGAATCAGATAAAACAGGATATGGCCCGCCCGCAGCCGATGAACCGCCTGTTGCAGGGGGATGTGGGCAGCGGCAAGACGGTGGTGGCCCTGTTTTCTCTGTTGAGTGCGGTGGAGGCCGGTTATCAGGCCGCTATTATGGCGCCGACTGAAATTCTGGCTGAACAGCATTATCTGAATCTGCGCCCCCTGCTGGATGAGCTGGGAGTCAACACATTACTGCTCAAAGGGGATATTAAAAATAAGGAGAAGCAGGACGCTTATGAGCGTATCGCCAGCGGAGAGGTACAGCTGGTTATCGGCACCCACGCCATTATTCAGCAGAAAGTCAATTTCTTACGGTTGGGACTGGTTGTCATAGATGAACAGCACCGCTTCGGGGTTATGCAGCGGGCTAACCTTATCCGCAAGGGCGCATCACCGGATGTGCTGGTGATGACCGCCACCCCGATTCCCCGCACCCTGGCGCTCACCGTCTATGGTGATTTGGCGCTGTCGGTCATCGATGAGTTGCCTCCGGGTCGGCAGCCAGTGGAAACCAGGCTCCATTATGATCGGGAGCGCTCCAAGGTGTATGGCTTTATCAATAAGCAGATCCAGGCCGGGGGACAGGTCTACATCGTCTATCCGCTGGTTGAGGAATCAGAAAAGCTAAACCTGAAGGCTGCCACCGATATGGCGGCCCATTTGCAGCGGGACATATTTCCCCACCTGAAAATAGGTCTGATTCACGGGCGCTTGAGCGGTCAGGAGAAGGAACAAATAATGCGGGATTTTAAAGCGCAAAAGCTGCATATTCTGGTAGCCACTACCGTGATTGAGGTGGGTATTGATGTGCCCAGCGCTTCGGTTATGGTGATTGAACATGCCGAGCGCTTCGGTCTGGCACAGTTACATCAACTGCGCGGTCGGGTGGGACGGGGAACTGAGAAATCCTACTGCATCCTTCTGGCGCACTTCCCGATAACCGAGGACGCCAAACTACGGCTTAAAGCCATATTAAATACGCAGGACGGGTTTATGATTGCCGAAGAAGATTTAAAGATCAGGGGCCCGGGAGAATTCCTGGGTACCCGTCAATCGGGCCTGCCGGATCTCAGGGTAGCCAATATAATAAGGGATGCAAGCCTTCTGGAAGCCGCCCGCACAGAAGCCTTTGCGCTGACACAAAAAGACCCCGCCTTAAGCCTCCCTAATCACCAACCCTTAAAAGAAGCCCTGCTACGTAAATGGAAGCATAAGCTGGAACTGGTGCAAATAGGCTGAAATCAATCTATGATTGACTTATAACCCGAAAAATTCGGGCAGGCACAGCCTGTTTCTTCAGGACGTTGGCTCATAAGCCTTATCTCATAAGGTGTCTGGCAAACCCAGTCTGAATTTCAGCGTTGTCCGCTCCAAGTTTTTGCACACGGTAAAAGTCAATAATTGCGGTAAGTTTCTAACACAAGATTCCTTGTTTTTCCTCTCCCTTGGGAGAGAGGACTAATACCAAGTTGCATTCAAAATGATACTAATTTCTCACTCGGGTAGGTCGGCCTTTAGGCCGACCAAAGAGCGGAGGGCTAAAGCCCGAGGGCTAAAGGCCTCCCTACCCAGTTAGTATATGTTTGATTGCAACTTGGTATAAAAGGCCTTTTGCGGCTTGTGCAAAAACTTGGAGCGGACACTACTGAAGCTATTTAGCATTTACAATTCGTAGGAGCTGGCCTATAATGCGGGTAAAATCAATGAATTTAACACAGGAAGGCGTTTATACATATGCAGCTGAAATATTATACACCTGAGGCTAAATCAGCCTGGCAGGCGTATGTTGCGCATAATGATAAGGCCAACGTATTCCATGACTTAGGTTGGAAGAATGTGGTGCAGCAGACCTTTGGCCTGCGGTCTTATTATCTCTATGCCCAAGCTGGCGATAAGGTGTGCGGGGTGCTGCCGCTGTTCTTAAATAAAAACGTATTTTTTGGTACATCTTTGGTTTCGGTGCCCTTTGGGGTGTATGGTGGGATATGCGCCGATAACGAGCAGGCCGAGCGCTTACTTTTGGAAGAAGCTAAGGTAATTGCCAAAAATGAAAATGCCGGCTATGTGGAATTCAGGAACTTAAAGCCGGGCAGTGTGGAACTACCCACCAAAGACCTCTACATGGCTTTTATTCTGGATCTGCCGGATGATGCTGAAGAAGTATGGAAGAGTATGCGTAAGCGCAACCGCAATATATTAAGGAAGGGCATAAAATCCGGCTTACAGCTTTACAAAACGCCGGAGCACGGCAAAATAGATGAACATGAATTTAACTGCTTTTATGAACTGTTCGCCCGTACCCAGCAGGCTTTGGGGACTCCGGTGCTGCCCAGGAAATTTTTCAACCATTTAATAACTGAATTCGGCTCTCAGGTGAGCATCTTTTCCGCCACCTATGAGGGCAAAATCATAAGCAGTCTGTGGGTGTTCTTCTTTAAGGATATGGTATCGCCATACTATATCGGCTATGATCAGCGCTATCTGAAATATGCTCCTAATAACTGGATACTGTGGGAAGCAATAAAGTATAGCTGTGAGCATGGGTACCGCTATTATGATCTGGGGCGCAGCCGCCAGGGAAGCGGTTCGTTCAGCTTTAAGAAACACTGGGGGATAGAACCCCAACCGCTATATTACCAATATTACCTGAACACCGAAACCGAAATCCCTAATATCAGCCCATCTAACCCCAAATTTGATCTGGCCAAACGTATTTGGACTAAGCTGCCGTCTGGCGTAGCTAAGACCTTAGGGCCTCGACTGGTTAAGTATTTGGGATAAGGGAAACCAGTAATTATTTGCAAGTAGTAGGGGATAGGAATAGGATGACTGATAAATTTATAATTTTCAACTAAATATTGATTCGCCCATAACAAGACCCGAATTTTTCGGGTCTAAGCCGTTCATTTTGGGCATATTTATATCAGAGAAGATAACATCGAACTCCATCTGCCTGGCTTTAGCTATGCCTTCCAGCCCATCCTGGACAGCTATGGCCGCATAACCTTCGCTGGTCATTACATCCAACAGTAAGTTGCGGATTACCAACTCATCATCAATTATTAATATTTTTGTTTTTTTAGCGTTCGGGTTCATGGGGTTTTTTTGATCGGTTTAGTCCGACTTTTATATACCACCACCCGGTTTTTGCCTTTGTCCTTTGCCTTATAAAGGGCTTGATCAGCTTTTTCAATGAGGGCCTCCTGGCTTTGAGCGTCTAGCGGATACTCAGCTATTCCCAGGCTTATGGTAAATGTTCCCTGAGGCAGGGTTTCTTCATTTTCAAATTCAGCTTTTTCAATTATGCGCCTTATCCTATTGGCCATTTTTTTAGCCAGCTGCTTATCGGCATTTGGAATGATCACCGCAAACTCCTCTCCCCCATAGCGGCAAGCAAAATCACAATCCCGGAAATTTTGCTTTAGCAGCCAGGCGGTACTTTTTAGTGCCACATCCCCCATAGGATGCCCATTCTTATCATTATATATTTTGAAATTATCAACATCTAAAATAATCAGGCTGAGCGGCCATTTTTCCCTGTTAGCCCGATTAATTTCAATACGTAATAATTCTTGAAAAAAGCGATGATTAAACAATTCAGTCAGACCGTCTACCTGAGACATCTTTTTGTAGAAGGCGGATTCATTGGCCCGTTTTTTAAGGAATTGCCGCTCTACGGTTTTATTGACAATCAACCTGATCTGATCGATATTCAGCGGTTTGGTCAAATAATCAATCGCCCCCAATTTCATCGATTCTATGGCTGTGCCTATGGATGCATAACCGGTCATTACCACTACATCAACCGCATGGTTCATTTCCTTCGCTCGCCTTAGCAACTCCATACCATCCATGCCCTTCATTTTTATATCGGTAATTATAATCGCCACATTGTCAGAGATAACCTTTTTTAAGGCATCTTCGGCCTGCGAAAAATTACGTACGCTGTACCCCTCATCCTGTAACACATCCGTCAATAAATTCCTCATGATCGGCTCATCATCCACCACCATAATGTTGGTAAGTGACCGCGCATCCTGAGCAGCTTTTTCCTCTGATTGAACAATTTCTTCTAATAAATTATTTATGCCGGTCACCATCATGAGATCCCCCCCCCTTAGGAGTGATTATTATGTTGCCGTCTTTAATTGGTAAGTTTATACGAAAAATAGTTCCCTTGCCCACCTGGCTTTCCACCTTAATATTTCCTTTATGCTCTTTAATAATGCCATAGGATACCGACAGCCCCAGACCGGTACCCTCTCCTACCGGCTTGGTAGTGAAAAAGGGATCAAACAGTTTATCCCTGTCCTTTTTGGGGATGCCGCAGCCGGTATCGGCAAAGCTTATCTCTAGCGTACTGTTATTTACGGCGCTGCTTACCGTAAGTTTCCCCCCGTCTTTCATGGCTTGCTGGGCGTTGACTATAAGATTTGTGAATACTTGCTGTAATTGGTGCTCATTTCCCGCAACTGGCGGTAGTTGCGGGGTAAATTCCTTTATAAGTTCCACCTGGTGCATCTCCAGCTGATGCCGGGTGAAGGTAAAGGTCTCCTCCAGCACCTGATTAATGTTAAGTGGAACTATATCAGCCTTGGATGAACGTGAGAATTTAAGCAGGTTGGCCACAATCGTCTTGCAACGTTGGGATTCTTTCTCTATATATCCTATATAAGTAAATACATTTTTGAGTTTTTCCGGGGTGATATTTTCCAGGCCGGTTTTCTTTTCCATTTCCATGATAAACTGGGAATAGCCTAAGATACCTCCCAGGGGGTTGTTCAGCTCATGCGACACACCGGCTGCCAATTGCCCGATAGCCGCCATCTTGCCCGACTGCACCAGTTGCTCCTGAGTGTTTTTTAACTCACGATTGGAGTGTTCCAACTCAGCCGTACGTTCGGTTACCTTTACCTCCAGGTTCTGGGCATGGTTCTTGATTTCCAGGGTCTTCTCTTCCAGCAACTCCATCAAATTGTTGAACACCTCACCAATGGCATAGAGCTTGGTGCTGATTGCCCGCTTATAGACCTCACATTTCTTGCAATTCCCTAACTTTTGGGCAAAGGTTCCCTGTATCTCACCCTTACAAAGGGTACCGGCTACATGCCAGCAGCGCTGGTCTTCAGCCTTATAAGAAGGGCACTTGGGGCTATTGCACCCCTTTACTTCCCAGCAATTTGCCAACCCTGGGTTATGGAATCTGATCTTGAAGCTCTCTTTATTGACGGCATTCTCCAGCAATTTTTGAATTTCATCGACGATGTAATGTAAATCCCGATTAGTTGCCTCAAGCTTTTGGTTCTGCCCCTCCAACTCTACTTTGGCGTGGGCCAACTCACTGGCCATGAGATTAAATGAGTTGGTCAGCTCGCCGATCTCGTCTGTGGTTTTTACTGGAATGTGCTCCAGCAGCTTGGTCTTTGGTTCGGCAGACTGTTGGGCTATGCGCCGGGTAGCTAGAGTGAGACCCTTGATGGGTACAGTCAACTGCCGGGCAAACAGATGTGCAATTCCAATGGATACTATAGCCAAGAGTATAACTATGGCCAGGATTAAATTCCTGAGTCTGTACACCGGGGCAAATGCCTGTTCCACATTCTGCAACGCCAGCGCAATCCAGCCTTTCCCCTGATGGTTCCCATAACCCATGGAATGAGCATAGCCGATTAAGGACAACCGGGTATGTTCATCAAGCTGAATCACATAGCCGGTTGTACTATTGTTGACCGCTCCCGGAATACCCTGAGTAAATATGGCCGGTTTCAGGATATTATCCAATGCCTGGCGCTCCCATTCGGGGGCAAAAATGACCAGACCGTCCTGATTGACTATCATTAAATGAGCGCCCTTGAGTTGCTTTTCATTCGCCTTTTCTATTCTGGTGCTTTCCAGCATAGGATACATCGACTCCCAATCGAGTACGGCTGAGAATGTTCCGATTACCCGTTCTTGGTTTCCCATTGCTCGTATGGGAGTAGAAATCTCGATCCCGATGTTCTCACTGTTTTTCAATCGACACAACCTTGACATATGCACGTTGTGGACTGTACCTTGTAAAGGGCGTTCTGTCTTATCAAGTAGTTTGCCTACTAACTCCGGCTCTGAGGACGCAATAATTTCTCCCTTTTGATTTAGACAACTTATTTGATGATAAACAGGGTTGCCGGCCTTAATATCTACTAAAGCAGCGTTGATGCGACCATCAGCATCGGCGGTGAGCATATCCTGCATCACCTCCAGGTTAGCCCAAGTCCATATCTGTTGGGAATTCTGGGTCAATTGCTGATCCACCCGTTCCATCGCCAGCCGCGCCAGTTCCTCCAGCTTATAACCGATATTGTCCTCCATGCTCCGGCGGGCATTAAGGTAGGCTATTGTCCCCAATGCTATCAAAGGCAGTAACGTAAGCAGCAGGAACAGCCCCAGCGTCTTGGAATATATATTAAACTTTAGCTTTATCATTTTTCTTCCGTTGGTGTTACGGGTTCATCCTCCAATTCAATTAAGCCGATTATTTTAATGGAAGTATTTTTTTCATCCAGTTCCAGCTCACTGGAATAAATATAACCGATAGCCTCAGGCAGGTTATTCACAAACCTGATGGTAGCCAGACTGGATCGCTGTACGATGCTTCTAAAGGGTATCGGAGTGCCGGGCTGGCTGAACTTCTGGCTGGGTTTGCTCTGTAACACCTTGCGGTAAAACAGCTTACGCACCATCGAATCAACCGGCCGGTTCACCACAATAATTTGGTTCCCATTTTTCCATTGCTGCTGATGTCCCTTGTAAATCCTGGACAACTGGGTTACGGATAGGGTTCCCACCGAATTTTCCCGGTTTACAATCACCGTAATCCCTTACGCCCAAGTGTAATTAGCTATTCCAAACATAAAAAGAAACAAAAAACTGATAAATAGTTCCCTCATGATTAAATCTCCTTAAAAAGCGGCGCTCACCGAAGCGATAAAACCGTCATTATCTCCCCGTTCCAAGGGTTCGTTATCGGTCTCATTGAATTGATACTCCAGCTTACACACAAATGATTCTATGGGGCGATAGTTTAGACCTATAGTAAACCGCTCCTCCCGGTTATCATCCGTGTCAGTATCACCATCATCCTCGATCTCGGCATAGCCAACCCGAGCAATTGCGGTAAAAGTGGGATTTTCCAGCCCTCTGCCCAAAAATGTCTGGTTGAGGAAACCGGGCCAGAAGTGAAAGCGCCCCTCTACATATCCTCCCTGTAGGTTTTCGGTTATGGACAGACCATCATCGTTTAAACCTTCATCCAGCTCAAAATCGGCAAATTCCCCCAGCAGCTCAAACGGGTCATACACTATTTTTGCGTCTATGTCATAACCTTGCATATCATTTCCTGCCTTATCGTATTTGCCGGTATAGCCGCTTAAACCAACTTTTAATACAGAACAAGGGCTTATTTGCAGTCGCCCCACCAGGGCCTTGTTGTTGTTATTATCCTTGCCGAAGGCCCCCCTGGCATCCCTGGGCGAGGTGTCGCTGATATGCTCTGTCAGGCCGTTTACCGCATATAGCTCATAACTTAACTCAAAATTCTGCAGCCAGCTGCTGGAGGACATATCTCCTAAGTAAATTGAACCTCTAAACCCGGCTCCAGCCTCAGCCCAGGTAGTCGGTATTACCCGGCGGGCCATGATTGGCCTATCGGTTAAATCCTGATAAGTGTCAAAATGTTCCAGATTATAGCGCCCGAAGGGGACTAATATTACTCCAAAGCGGGGATTAATGTAGCGGTTGACGCCGTATTCGATCCAGCCTTGTTCCACTTCCACTTCTCCCTGGCGATCGCCGCCGCTGGTTTCGGCGGTGCGCTCAAACTCAATCTCACTGAATATCCTAAAGCGTTGATGGGCTCTTACATCCAATAGCAACTCAATGTTGCGGGCATCGAATACACTGTCTGTATGCTCAAAATTCTCAAACTCCAGCGTACCGTACAAATTAAGTTTTGTTCTTTTTCCCAATTCCCCTAATAGCCCCATATATTGTTCTTGGGTACCTGTCTGATCTTCCTCCAACACCTCAACTTTTTGCTGCAATTCCTGAATTGTTTCCTGCTGCCGATCCAGCTCTTTGCGCACATCTTTCAATTGCTCCTCCGGCAGCTGTGCCAGAGCAGTTTCACTGCCAAGCGCCAGGATCAGCATTAGCAATATAAATATTCGCCGCATCTATCCCCCCCTGTAAATATAATGGTATCAATCAGCCTCCTACTTAATAAGTATATCACTTATTACGTGCCATATAATACACAGTTTGTCTTATGGGTAATCATTTGACTTAAGTTTTTATTTTGGTATAATGCCTTACCGGAACAAGTTCCGGCTTTATTACTGAACAACTGGGTTTATTCGGATTATTAGGAGTGGTTTTTTGATGAATCTTCCAGATAAAAAAGGGCACTTTGGCCTGTTTGGCGGAAAGTATGTGCCGGAGACGCTGATGCCAGCGCTGGCTGAGCTTGAGGCTAATTATCTTAAATTTAAAGCCGATGAGCAGTTTAAAGCCGAGTTGGCTTATTATTTAAAGCATTACACCGGTCGTCCCACGCCGCTTTATTATGCTGAGCGTTTAAGTGAACATTTAGCCGGGGCCAGGATTTACTTAAAACGAGAGGATTTATGCCACACCGGGGCGCATAAGATTAACAATACCCTGGGGCAGGTGCTTTTGGCTAAGCGCATGGGTAAGCGGCGGGTGATTGCCGAAACCGGCGCCGGGCAGCATGGGGTGGCCACAGCTACCGCAGCGGCCATGTTCGGCCTTGAGTGCGAGGTGTTCATGGGGCAGGAGGATATAGAGCGCCAGGAGTTGAACGTATTCCGTATGCGGCTCTTGGGAGCCGAGGTCACCCCGGTAACCTCGGGCAGTAATACCTTAAAGGATGCCATAAACGAAGCGTTACGCGATTGGGTGACCAACGTGGAACATACCCATTATGTAATTGGTTCGGTAGTGGGGCCGCATCCCTATCCGATGATGGTGCGGGATTTCCAGGCGGTGATCGGTCAGGAGGCCAGGCAGCAGATTATGGAAGCCGAACAACGCTTACCCGATTATCTGGTGGCCTGTGTGGGCGGCGGCAGCAATTCTATGGGGTTGTTCTATCCCTTCGTGGAATCCCCCCAGGTTAAAATTATCGGGGTTGAGGCTGCCGGTTTGGGTCTGGATAGCGGCAAACATGCCGCCTCGATCTCAGCCGGTGCGGTGGGTGTGTTACACGGTAGTATGAGTTATCTGTTGCAGCAGGCTGATGGCCAGATTACTCCGGCACACTCGGTTTCGGCCGGTCTGGATTATCCTGGTGTAGGACCGGAACACAGCTATCTGAATGATACAAAGCGAGCCCGCTATTTTTCGGTTACCGATGAACAGGCACTTTCCGCCTTTAATTTATTAGCCCAACTGGAAGGTATTATCCCGGCCCTGGAAAGCGCCCATGCCTTGGCCTATTTGGAGCAACTGGTTCCAAAAACAACTAAGGATGAAATCATAATCCTCTGTCTTTCCGGCCGCGGGGATAAGGATGTACAGCAGGTGAGCCAGATTATGGAGGATGAAGCTTGAGCCGTATCAGTGATAAATTTGCTCAATTAAAATCTCAAGGCCAGCGGGCGCTGATGCCTTTTATATCTGCCGGTGATCCAAATATGGAGACCAGCTATCGCTTGTTGTTTGAACTGGAGCGACAAGGGGCCGATATCGTGGAACTAGGGATTCCCTTCTCCGACCCTATTGCCGATGGTCCTACTATCCAGCGGGCTTCTCAGCGTTCGCTTCAAAATGGCACTACGGTGGATGACGTATTAGCATTAGTGCGCCGGGTAAGGCAAACATCCCAATTGCCGCTGGTGTTGATGACCTATTATAATCTGGTATATCATTACGGCGAAGAACAATTCGTCAAAGCGGCGCTAAGTGCCGGAGCGGATGGGCTAATAGTGCCTGATTTACCCCCTGAGGAAGCCGGGAATCTTCTAAAAGCATCTGATTCACAGGGCCTGGATATAATCTTTCTCCTGGCCCCCACCAGCACCCCTGACCGGATAGAGTTGGTGAGTAAGTCCAGCCGGGGTTTTATCTATTATGTCTCCTTAACCGGTATCACCGGCGCCCGGGGTGAGCTGGCCCAGGGGATAAAGCAACAGGTGCAGGCAATTAGAGCACAGACCGACAAACCCATTGCGGTGGGTTTTGGTATTGCTAATGCAGAACAAGCCGCCCAAGTTGCTGCCTGGGCGGATGGGGTAATTGTGGGCAGTGCGCTGATTAATATAATCGAGAATTACTTAGATGACAAACAAATGCTGGTAAAGAAAGCCGGTGAATTTATTTGTTCCTTGAAGCAGGGAATAAGGAGTTAATTTTACCAAAGAAATGGTTTATGGCAACCAAGCTTATAGCAGAGAAATAAAACATGAAATGCCCATCATGCAGGAGTGGTATGGAGAAAGGCTTAACCTCTCTGCCTTATGAGCTGGGCCGGGATAAACTCATTGTGGTGAAGGTAGCGGTGTTATTAGATACCGTAGAAAAAAGTGGTATGACCTTGGGCTTTCTGAAATATCGGGAGGCTGCTTGAAAGAATAATGACAAATATCAAAATCCAAAGGGTCAATGACCCAAGTTCAAATCAAATCCAAGGGGTCAGTGACCCCAAAATCCCAATGTCAAAAGTTTTGTCATTTGGGCTTTGACATTTATTTGACATTTGAGCTTTGTCATTTATCGGTTTTTTTACGGGGAGTTTATAAATAACTATGCAACTTAGGCGACGATTATGTATATGCTTATTGAGTCTGGGTCTGATCTGTTTATCTGCCTGTGCCGCTACCAAGCCTATATTGACCGATACTGAATACATGGAACAGGCCAAGGGCTTGATGCAAGAGGAGGAGTACGAGAAGGCGCGGGAGGAGTATTTAAAAATCAGGGAGATCTATCCTGATAGCTTGCTTATGGCCGAAACCCGCCTGGGTATTGCTGACTCTTATTTTGAGGCTCAAGAGTATGTCGAGGCGATTGCCAAGTACAAGGAGTTTATTAAGTTCCACCCCCTGAATAAGCTGGCGCCTCAGGCTCAATACCGCCTGGCCTTGTGCTATTTCAATCAGATGCTGGGTTACGACCGTGATCAGGCCAATACCCGTAAGGCCTTAGCGGAATTAAATAAAGTGATCATGAATTATACGACCAGCCCGGAAGCCGATGAGGCCCTGGGGAGAAGACTAATCTGCCTGGACCAATTATCCCGGCATGAATTCCATGTGGGGAAGTTCTATTTTACCCGCAAAGAGTATACCGCGGGTATCAGCCGGTTTAAATACGGATTGTTGAATTATCCCAACACCGGGGTGATTGAGGAAGCTACGTATTATCTGGCTGAGTCCTATTGGCAAAAGGGTAAACAAAAGGAAGGCCGTGAGGTATTCAGGCTGCTGCTTAACCGGTTTCCAGGAGGAAATTTCAGCAGTCAAGCGCGGGAGCGGTTGGCTTCAAATGAGTAAGGGAATAACAACCGCCATTGTAGCCGTATTTTTAAGCGGGATCTTAAGTTGTGGCGCTTCCCCTGAGGCACAAATACATAAAGTTTTGGATAAAAGGAAGCGGGGGCTGGAGCAAAAAGACATTGAGCTTTACATGTCTTGCGTCTCTTCCGACTATAAAGACGGCAGAGAAACATATGCTATAATAAAACAGAAAACCGCCGGTTTTTTTGAGGCTTTTGATCAAATTGAGCTGACGATCGAAGACAGAAGTATTTATGTGGATGGTGACAGCGCACGGGTGGTGGAAAAATATATCCTGACCTTTAATGTGCCCTCAGGCAAAAAGATGGGTAAGGCAGAGCAGTTGTTTATTCTGCGCAAGGAAAAGGATGGCTGGAAAATAATTAAAGGTTTGGGAAAACAGTAGCAATTCCCTGGAACCTTGTATTTTTGACAGTAATGTTCTCATGAACAGATTGGTTTTAAAGTGTTTATTAGCTGCTATAGTGGGCAGCTTTTTTTTAAGCTGGGCTTGGGCGCAACCGGATGTAAACCGCCTGGTTCCCTCGCTTTTCCCGCATGCCCCTCCGCAGGATCAGTCTGAATCTGTTGAAGAGCCTCTGGATTATTCCCGTTACGGGGGGACCCTGACCGTGGCCATCGGCCCCTTGGGTACCCTGGATTCTCAACTGGCTACCGACATTAATTCACGCCTGCTCATCGCCAATATCCAGGAAGGTTTGTATGGCTTTGATGAACACAATAAGCTGGTACCGGTACTCGCCTGGTCGCTACCTGAAATGCAGGATGAGGTGACTTATCGTATATACCTTAAGGAAAATATCACCTTCCATGACGGTCATAAGTTAGAAGCTCAGGATGTAGCCTTTACTGTGGAGCGTTTACTGGATCCCGATACCGGGGTTCCCAGCCGCCAGCTGTTTAATAATATTGAATCAGCGAGAGCGCTGGATGAGACTACGGTAGAAATAAAATTAAAACAGCCGGATAACACCCTCGGCTACTATTTTGCCCGGCAAGAACTTTTTCCGCTGTCAGCTGAAACGGTGAAAAAATACGGCCCGGCGTATGGCAAAGTGATTGCCGTGGGAACCGGCCCCTTTCGCTTAACGGGGTGGCAGCGGGGAGAGAAAATCACTCTCAAGCGAAACGATACCTATCGTGAGACGGATTTGCCCTATCTGAATCATCTGGTTTTTAAACCGCTTGATACCGCTATACAGCGGGCGGAGCATTTAGGTCAGCGGCGGCTGTCAGTAGCGGCTGACCTTACCCCTGAGGCGCTTAATTTTATAAAAAGCAAGTATGTAAAACCGCTAAACACCCCTGGGACTGTATTGGAGCAGCT
>JAJRUU010000050.1 GCA_024277605.1 bacterium | reverse complement strand
ATATCCCCTTGGGGACATGTCCCTTTGGGGAAATATCCCCTTTTTCAAGGTATCCTATTATCTGAGGAGAAATATACCGGCCACCACCAACAAAGTTCCAATAGCCTTGGCCAGGGTAAGCTCTTCCTTCAAGAAAACCATCGAAGTGATTAAGGCTATTAAGGGATACGTCCCGGCAATCGGCACTACCCGTGAGCTCTCACTATATTTCAGGGCCTTAAAATAGGCCCACTGACCGCATAAACCGGCCATTACGCCCCCCAAAATCAGGTAAAAGGCTGTTCTGGCATCTATACTCATGACCGCTTTTAATTGGCCGCTGAATAAGATGATTGCGATTAACATAACCGCAATGGCTACTGTCCTGACGGCTACTCCCACGATAGGGGCAACTCGGTATAATCCAAGTTTTTCCACCACCGGCGTAAGCCCCCAAAATATTGCGGCCAAAAGCGAAAAGAAAAACCCGTATTTATCCATGCAAGCATCTTTCCTGTAAATAATCACAAACCGCTAAAGAGTAGAGCCTATAGTACTAACAACTAACATCTAAGTCAAGCCTTACCCGACAAGTCGGACCCGAGGAGTCGGTACCCGAGGATTCGGGTATTATTATGTGCCGGCTGGTATAAGTGCCTATCAGGTTCAGGAGTTTGGCAAATATAAACCCAAATTCATGCGTAGTTGGTGGTATTTATTTTTTTGACGACCCTAATCTTATTCAGTATAATTCCCTTTTACAGACTAGGCAGGGCTTGTATTGGTTGCTATGTAGCCGATGTCGGAAGCACGTATTTTGGAGCAAATTTGATATAACTGTATGCTATAAAGAGCAAAACCGTAGAGGAGAAGCATGTCTGAAAAAAAGAAAGTTGTGTTAGCCTATTCCGGGGGGTTGGATACCTCGGTAATAATAAAATGGCTTATCTTGCAGCATCAATATGAAGTAATTGCCGTATATGCCGATATCGGGCAGACTGGAGATGCCCAGGCTATAAGAGAGAAGGCTTATGCTACCGGCGCAAGCAAAATTTATATTGAGGATTTGCGCAAAGATTTAGTAGATGAATTTTGTCTGCCTGCCTTATGGGCGCATGCAGTATATGAAGACAGATACTATTTGTCGGCGGCTATAAGCAGACCGTTGATTGCCCGAGCATTGGTAGATGTGGCTGAAAAAGAGGGGGCGCAGGCGGTGGCCCATGGCTCAACCGGCAAGGGGAATGACCAGGTGCGCTTTGACGTGTCGGTAATGGCGCTTAACCCGCGGCTTGAAATTGTGGCGCCGCTGCGGGATTGGGAGTTCGGCTCACGGCAACAGGAGATTGAGTATGCCAAACAGCATAACATCCCTATAGATATAACTAAGGATAAACCCTATAGCATCGATTACAACCTCTGGGGAGCATGTATCGAATGCGGGGTGCTGGAAGACCCCTGGCTGGAACCGCCTGAAGACATTTATATGCTCACCAGGGCTGTTGCTGCTACGCCTGATGAACCCCGCTACATTGAGCTTGCCTTTGAACAAGGAAGGCCGCTAAGCCTGGATGGGAAAAAGTTATCGTTATTAGATATGGTGCAGGAACTAAATCGCCTGGGTGGAGAATATGGTGTTGGACGCAGCGACATGGTGGAGAACCGACTGGTGGGCATTAAATCGCGTGAGGTGTATGAAGCCCCGGCGCCCACTATCCTGCACTTAGCCCATGCTGAGTTGGAGAAACTGGTGCTGGATAAGGAAACCATTCACTTTAAGCGGCATTTGAGCCAGAAATATACCCAGCTTATATATGACGGGCTGTGGTTCTCACCCCTGAGAGAGGCCTTGGATGCCTTTTTTGCACAAATACAACCGGTAGTTACCGGAGTCATAAGGCTAAAATTGCACAAGGGTAGCTGCATGGTGGTTGGCCGAAAATCGGATAACTCGCTGTATGATTTCTCATTGGCTACTTATGATGAGCAGGATGCCTTTGACCATAAGGTCGGCGAGTCATTCTGCAAAATCTGGGGACTGCCGCTTAAGGTGTTGGCCGAGCGAGATAAACGTAAATAAAGACACCCATGTTTCGATTAAAACTATATGGCCGATTGATATTGTTATGTTGTCTGATAACATTGGTTGCAGCTTGCGGCAAGAAAGGCCTGCCAACTCCATTGAGTAAAGTGAGAGAGCGGGAACAGAAGGAGCAAATAAAACAACAAATTCCTGCGTCAGAAGTACCGGATGATGATAAAATGGAAAGTCAATGAGATTTATTCCACAAATAGATTTTAAATTGTAAGAATTATGAATAATAGTCTTAAAGCAAGGGTATTTATTAGCTGTGGGCAACGACAAGATGAATTAAAGATAGTCAAAGAAATAGCTAGTAAACTTGATGTTCTAGGGTATGATCCATACATTGCGGTAGAAGAACAAACACTAAAAGGGTTTAAAGAAAATATTCTTGATCATCTAAGCAAATCAGAATATTTTCTTTTTATGGATTTTAAAAGGGAAAAATTATAAGGAGACGAACAGAGAGGCTCTCTGTTTACAAATCAAGAATTAGCCGTAGCTACTTTTTTAGATATTGATGTCTTGGCTTTCCAGGAAAAAGGCATTAAACCAGAGGATGGAATTTTAAAATTTATTCAGGCTAATCCTGAACTATTTTCTGACCGGTCCACACTTCCGGATATTGTAGCCAAAAAAGTTAAGAAAAAATGGAATCCAAAGTGGAGGAATGAATTAAAGCTTAAAAAAGTTGGTCAACCTATAAACGCTACTGATGTAAAAACAGGTGATTCCGGTCATTATTATCATATAAAGGTAGAAAATCTCCATCAGCGAAATATGGCCCGTAATTGTCTTGGCTATATAGAGAAAATAGAAAAAATTGATGCCCTGGGGAAAAAAGGGGAGATAGAACTCCCTGTTATTGAACTCAAATGGGCAAACGTTACACACCTGATGGTAAGGATTCCTCATGGAAAAAGGTTTCGAAAACTTGATGCGTTCCATGTTGTTTATGATCCACAATCAAAGCGAATCGAGAAAGTTAAATTAGGTATAAATGAAAACTATGTTGATTGTTCCCCGATAGGGGATAAATTTGAATTAGATTTCCCCGGGGAATATAAAATTATTTACGTGGTTTATTCAGATAATTTTTTACAAGCCAGAGCTACCTTTAAACTGCGTATAGGTGAGAAATTGGATTAAGTTGACTTTGAGCAGTTGAAAGACACAGATTTGCAGGAACAATAGCTATGAACTTTTTCCAATATCAAGATAACGAATTATATGCCGAGCAGGTGCCGGTTAAGCAGATTGCTGATGAGGTGGGCACACCGGTATATATATATAGCTACAATACGCTGATGCGCCATTTTAAAGCCTTTGATGCGGCGTTTGCTTCGCTTGATCACCTGGTATGTTTTGCGGTGAAGGCCAATTCTAATCTGGCGATTCTAAAGAGCCTGGCCCAGGCTGGGGCGGGGATGGATATTGTCTCCGGCGGAGAGTTATATCGGGCATTAGCCGCCGGGGTGAATCCAGAGAAAATAGTGTATGCCGGTGTTGGCAAAACCCAAACGGAAATGGAGTATGCCCTAAAATCCGGGGTACTGCTTTTCAATGTAGAATCTCAAGCGGAATTGCAGTCGCTGAATCAGGTGGCAGGTCAACTGGGGGTAAAGGCGCGGGTGGCATTACGGGTCAATCCTGATGTCGATCCACAGACCCATCCCTATATTTCAACCGGGTTAAAGGAGAACAAATTCGGCATTAGTATAAACCAAGCCATCCAAGAGTATCAAGCTGCCGCTCGACTGGAGAACATTCAGGTTGTCGGGGTGCACAAGCATATCGGTTCCCAGATTACCGAAGTAGGGCCGTTTGTGGATAGTGTGGGAAAGATTGTTGATCTCATAAAACAACTCAGAGGTATGGGGCTTGATATACAGTACCTTAACCTGGGTGGTGGCTTAGGCATTACATACGATGATGAGACCCCGCCGTCACCCGAGAATTTCGCCCAGGCCATTATGCCGCTGATTAATGAACTTGGTGGTTGTAAGGTTATTTTAGAACCGGGTAGGGTGATTGCCGGTAATGCCGGAATTTTGGTTGCCAGGGTAATGTACAAAAAGACCACCCCTGCCAAGGGGTTTGTGATTGTGGATGCGGGCATGAATGATCTAATTCGTCCCAGCCTGTATGGCGCCTATCACAAGATTATTCCGCTACATAAAGAAAAGCGGCCTGAAGTGGAAGTGGATGTGGTGGGGCCGATTTGTGAAACGGGTGATTTTTTGGCACAGAAGCGGACTTTGCCCGAGTTTCGTCGTGGTGATTTGATGGCGGTAATGAGTGCCGGCTCATACGGATTCAGCATGTCTTCAAACTATAACTCCCGTCCCAGGGCGGCGGAAGTGCTGGTCTGCGATGATAAATATTATGTTATTCGCCAGCGGGAAAACTTCGAAACCCTGATCCAGGGTGAAAGTGTTCCTGGTTTCTTGCAATAATAGGCCTGGAGAAATAAACTGAAAAAACTTAAGTGGACAGCTTACCTGGTTTTTTCAATTCTTTTTATTGCAGTATGCACTGAAGGCCTGTTCCGTTTATTTTTTCAGCTGAAAGGGCATGATATAAAATATTGGCGGCTGGCGCCGCCTGCCGGATTTGCTCCAACGACGATTACCGGCCATCCCTTTTTGCCTTGGAGCCTTAATCCCGGAGTCAAATCAAAGGTTACATTATCTGGAACATATTACAAAAGCGACAATCCCATTGAAGGCACATTTACCATAAACCAATTCGGTTTTCGCGGAAAGGATAAGATATCCCAACGAAAACCCAAAGGAACATTTAGGATAGAGTGTTTTGGGGGATCTACTACAATATGCAGGATTGGTGAACCGTATACCTGGCCGGAGAAGCTGCAGGAGCTATTGCGCACCCATTATAAAACGGATAAAATTGAAGTCTTGAATTTTGGGATAAGTTGGGCTTTTTCAGCATATAGTCTGGTGAATTTTGAGCTTCGCGGCCTGGATTTCGAGCCTGATTTAGTAATTGTATACCATGGTATAAATGATTTGGCTCGCCTGGGGTATCCTGATTTCAGGGGAGATTATACTCAATCAACCAAAGACTTAGATTATCCATATAAGCTATTACGAAAAATACCGGCTTGTTTTTTTCGTAGTTATGTGTTTAGTGTACTTTCTGGAGTAATTGCCAAAAATATGTTTGATATAACCCCAGGGGACCTTTCAAAAAACGTTTTTGTGAATTCTGAGAGATCCAGGAATAAGCTTGCGGGAATTAGTGTTTTTAAACGTAATTTACAGAACATCGGGCATATTTGCAGTGGGCGTGATATCGACCTGGTGTTGGCTTCTTTTGCCTTTTGTTCTAAAACGCATCCCATGGCTGCCAAGGCGTTGGGCATTATGAATAATATTGTTGAATCTGCTGCCGAAGAAGGAAACTTTGTTTTCGTTGATCAAAATAAATTGATACCGCCTGAATGCGGTAAATATTTTGCCGATAATTGGCATTTCACCAATGAAGGCACTAGTGAAATGGCTGAAAACTTTGCCGATGCAATTATAAAGGCTAAATCCATAGACAAATATTTCAACAACTTAAACTAGTGTCATGTCAAGTCCGGCATGACAGACTTGACATGACACTAGCTAACCATCTGCCAAGCTTAAAGAAATTAAAAGGGAGATACGAATATGTTTAAAGGATCCATCGTCGCCATTGTTACTCCATTTAAAACCAATGGAGAATTGGATGAGGCTGCTTATGAGCGGTTGATTGAATTTCAACTGGAAAATGGGACTGAAGGAATTGTGCCCTGTGGTACTACCGGAGAGTCGGCCACCCTGTCGCATGCTGAACATGAGCGGGTAATTGAGCTTGCCATAAATATAGTTAACAAGAGGGTGCCGGTGATTGCCGGAACCGGCTCAAACAGTACCGCCGAAGCTGTGAGGCTCACCAAAAGCGCCCATGCGGCCGGCGCCGATGGAGCGCTGGTTATTACCCCGTATTATAATAAACCCACCCAAACCGGTTTATATGAGCATTTCGCTCAAATCGCCAAAAGTGTGGATATTCCCATAGTGCTGTATAATGTGCCGGGTAGAACCGGGATTAATATGCTGCCTTCTACCGTAGCCCGTTTGGCTGAGCTGGATACTGTTGTGGCCATTAAAGAGGCCAGCGGTTCATTGACCCAGATAACTGAAATCCTGAGCCGCTGCGGTGACAAGATAACTCTGCTTTCCGGCGATGATTTTATTATTCAACCGGTACTGGCTATAGGCGGGAAGGGAGTTATTTCTGTCGTGGCTAATATTGTTCCTGATCGGGTGGCTAAACTGGTGAAGGCCTTTGAGTGTGGCGATATAAAAGCGGCTGCCAGGCTGCAAATAGAGCTTTTTCCCCTGTGTGAGGCCATGTTCTATGAGACTAATCCCATTCCGGTAAAGACCAGTCTGTCGCTGATGGGCAAAATAAATGGGTACTTAAGACCGCCGCTTTGTTCTATGAGCCAGGATAATCTGGCTAAGCTTGAGAATACTTTGAGCCAACACGGGCTGGTGTGAGTTTTTTGTGGTAATAGAAAGGGGTAACCTTATGAACGAAATCATTTTTATCGTTGAAGAGGCGCCTGAGGGTGGCTATACTGCTCGGGCGCTTGGGGCTTCAATCTTTACCGAGGCCGATTACCTGAAGCGTCTCCGTAGCCAGGTACGTGATGCAGTGCATTGCCATTTTCAGGAGGAGCAGGCACCCAAAATTATTCGTCTTCATCTCGTCCAAGAGGAAGTATTTGCCGCATGAGACTCCCGCGAGATATTTCCGGAAACGACCTTGCTTCGGCACTAAAGCTTCACGGGTATTGTATTACCCGCAAGACTGGCAGCCACATGCGTTTAACTACCACCGAGTGTGGTGAGCATCACCTCACCATACCCCAGCACCAATCGCTACGAATAGGTACCCTGGCTGCAATTCTGACAGATGTAGCTTCACATTTCAAAATAACCCGTGAAGAGCTGTACCAACAATTATTTGGGAGCAATAAATAAAAAAAAGAGGGAGGAGAACGATGAAGAAGGTATGGGGAAAGTTTTTAGTAGGTTTATTCTTTTGTGTTGGGATAGCCGGTTATGGAGGGCTGGGGTCGGTGAGCCTGGCGCAGGCGGCCACGCTTAATGTGCCATTGGAATATTCCACCATTCAGTCGGCGATTGATGCCGCCAATACTGGGGATACGATGATGGTGCATGATGGGACATATGTGGAGAATATTGACTTTCTAGGAGTCTGTCGGACTTTAGCAGCAGAATATGGTATAATGGTCGGAAATAAATCTTTGCCATGAAGGGGCCAAAAGATGAGTGTTAAATTTATACTGACCGACCGGGAGACGCCTTATTTGT
>JAJRUU010000049.1 GCA_024277605.1 bacterium | reverse complement strand
GAGATAAATTTAAGCGTAAGTTTGCCGGAAAAACCGACTTTTGTATCAGGTTGATAATTAAAAAACGTTTGTCTGCGGATTTATTTATTAATTGCGGCTTGTTCACTATTTTTGACAACTTAAGCCCGACAGACTCCTAGTAACCGGATAAGGTAACCTTACTTTTTTCCAGATCGATCACCACCTTAAACTTATTCAAAAAACTTAAACCGAGCAGTCGAATTTTTCCAATTACCACTGGAATATTTTTGACTTCTGCATTGCCAACTCGAACTGAACCCAGTGTGATCCTGGGCGCTTCAATCAGCTTCCCATCCGCCAGCTTCACCTTTACCTTATCTGCATGAGTTAAATCCAGCCCTAAAACCCGGGCATCTTCCTCAGTTATCAGCACATCGGTTGAACCGGTATCCAGCAAAAATTCCACTGGATAATTCCCATTCAGAAATCCTGCTATGACAATAGTCTTCTTTTTGCGGGCAAAATTAACCACCGTGCTATTTGGAGCATCACCCGGCTCAAAGTCTCGCCCGACAGGGGCAAGAATGATTTTACCCCTATCCCTATATTTTTCAGGGATAGACTCTTCTTTATCAGTAGCATACTGAACACCTTCATCATCTATCCAGATAAAGGCTTTACTCCAAGCCATAGATGAACCACTGATCAAAGCTATTAGCAAACAAAAAAGTATTTTTTTTAACATGGTAATATTACTTAGCCTGTTTTTTCTGCTCTAGTTTCTTTACCCGCTTGCTTAATTCATCGATTCGATCATTTAAAACAGCGAACTCCGCTTTAGAGACAAAAGGATTTTTGGCGGAAATCATCCTGATCAATTCAGTGACAAACTCCTCACTTCTTTCCTTGCCGGAACATATTTTTTCCTCTAACTCATCGACAAACTTAACCCGGTCAGCTTCATCAATTTTACCTTTCTTTACCATTTCATCCAGAAAATCAACCACTCTGGCCTGGGTGTCCAGCCCACTTAGTATCATGCGCTTAAATAAATCGATCATATTTGCTCCTGTGTAAGAAATTATATAAACTTATTTGCCGAAAAAAACTAAGCCCCGCCTCCCTTAGTGAGAAGGGCAGTGGCGGTTTTAGCCAAATGGCTCTATCGCTTAATTAATCCAGCCCAGGGATCACTGACCCCGGCTGGGTCACTGACCCCGGCTGGTTTGCTTACCTCATTTTACAGGTTGTTTGGACTAGTGATTAGTCCTGTGGTTGTCGTAGCGCCGGCCAACTCTTCGGCGATGCGTCTACATACCCAGTCCACCATCTTTTGCTTGACTGCATCAACATCATCGGCGGAATATACTATATCCTGGCCCCGGCCAAAACCCTCCCACACTTTTTTGCCGCTATTCATATCCCATATTTGGGTCTGGATATTGGTTTCAAAAGCATTGGGATATTTATTCATCAGCGTATAATCAGCGTTTATATTGATAATATAGCTGGCTCCCAATTTTTGGTATAAGCCTTTAAGCTCATCAAAATTACCTTTTGCTACTGCATGTTGGTGGTATTTGTCCAGATATTCAAAATAATCCTCCCACATATCCATCTCAGTAAACAAATCGCTGGCTGCAGCGTTGCTTATAAATTTTATGTTTTCAAACCTGTTTGTTAAGTTATCGTAAAAGTACTTGGTTGCTACTTCTTCGCCCAGCCCTCCACCGAGGGAACTCCTTACCGGCAGTATCCCTATCGTAGCAGCCTTAAGTTGGCTTAAATTAAATCCAGCGGTTTTATTCACCTCTCCGGCTCGGAAGACAACCTTACCGGTTTCCGGCTCCTGGAAAAATTCTATAACAGCTGAATCAGCGCAACTGACCACACATAAGATTGTTGACAACAAGAGTGCTCTGGCAATTCTATACATTGTTATATCCCTAATACCGCCTGCATATCATATAGCCCCGCAGAAGCGTTCACCACAAATTTAGCCGCCCGCACCGCACCTTTGGCAAAAGTGTCCCGACTGCTCGCTCGATGCGTGAGCTCTATAGACTCTCCAATTCCGGCAAATATCGCCGTATGCGTACCCACAATATCCCCTCCGCGCACGGTATGCACCCCGATCTCCTTGGGCCGGCGTTCCCCAATTCGGCCCCGGCGGCCATAAACACCCACCTCATCCAAATCCCGGTCCAGTGCCTGAGCAATAACCTGTGCCATTTTCAGCGCCGTCCCACTGGGGGCATCCTGTTTAAACCGATGATGCGCCTCGACTATTTCCACATCAAAATCATCACCCAATACCTTGGCGATATCCTGTAATATCTTAAAGGTTAGATTCACACCCACGCTCATATTGGGGGAGAAAACAACCGCTGTCTTTTGCGCCAGCTGGTTTAGGGCCTCCAGCTGTTCAGCCGAGAAGCCGGTGCTGCCGATTACCATCGGTTTACCCGCTTCGGCGGCTATTTCCAAATGCATAAGGCTTACTTCAGGATTAGTAAAATCGATCACCACATCCCCTTGATCAATGACCTCCTCTAATCCTTGCTGAACATTAATCCCCAACTGGCCTATACCGGATACCAAGCCTACATCTTTACCCAAATCCGGATGACCCGGCGCTTCCAGCCCGGCGCTTACTGCCATCCCCGCCGAGTCATACACAGCATGTATAATGCGTTGCCCCATACGTCCGGCGACACCGGATACAATAACTTCTATCATTTATATAATACTCCTTTGCTAGCTTTTGGTACGTCCTATTATCTTGTGTTAAAATGAAGCTGTATATTCACCTGCGAATAATCTCAATGACTTTTTCGATAATCTCATTTAATTTGCCTGGCTTAAGCTTGCCGATCCAATATAAGACGATGTGATTATCTGCAGTAAATATGCGGTTGGATCTTACATTGCTCGGTTGCTTTAGGGTCCCTGTGGCAAAGTTTTTGTCATCAAGGGAAATTGCGTGATTATCTTTCACAGATTGACTGGTTATCTGGCAAAGAATCAGGTCATCACCTTCTAACGCTGAAATAACTAAGGCGGGCGGGCCGCCTTTTGGCTTGGGTTAAGTCAGAGAAGGGAAAGGGGACAACAATGACATCGCCTTTTACAAACCTTGCCATGCCTCATCCTCTTCTAGCTTCAGCCAATCTTTTTTAAGAGAAGACTCACTTGCAATTGCAGTATCCATGCGCTCTTTGATTATTTTTGTTTTTAAAAAGTGAACAAAGTCTAACACCTCACTAAGAAGGGGTTCAGGCACCTGCTCAATCTCACTTAGAAGTAACTCTTTTTTATTCATAACTAACCTCCGTAATGTATAACTTCAATATATCATCCTGACCATCTTTTAGCAATTTCCGAATACAAATAGCGGCATACAATATGCCGTCCCATCCGACCGGCAGCACCAGATACAATAGTATCTCCTCCTCTTGTTAATTAGTTTTAACCACAGAGGGGAATAATTCCAAATGTCAAAGTCCAAAATTTGACATTTGAACTTCCTTTGTTATTTGAGCTTTGGCATTTGTCATTTCTCCGTGCCCCTATGCGGTAAAAATCAACCTCCAGCTAAGAATAATAAGCTATGGGGAGAAAGTAAACGGAGCAAAGCTTATCTCCCCAATGATATTATATGTGCCTGGTTCAGTAAGGGCAGCCTGCCAGGTGTATTCTCCACCGGGCTCTATTCCGCTGAAGGTATGGCTGAAGAATACCGCAGGCCCCCAATCAGTTACCGTCCAGGAACTGACTACCGGCGTAGGAGTTGTGCTCCAGGCGGGATAATAATAAGTCGGCGCACCACCAGGCAAGACAATGCGAATATACACATCAGCCACTATAGGTGGGATTTCCACCCTAGTCTGTAGGCTCACCTTCATAGTATTGTCGGTGAAATATAAGGACTTATCGGTGGAAATGGTGAGGTAAGCATACTCATCCGACCCCATGTCATAGCCAGAACCTTGTGGTCGGGCATCACCGTCTATATCATCGGGGGGTGCTCCCACGCTGGTACCCGTATCAATACATGGTGAGCTGGCGGTTAAATGATAATCACCGCCGCCAACAAACAACGGGTCGGCATCAATATTGCCGGTTCCTTCCCAGCCTTCCTCAATATCGGAGTAAGTGATGTGAATAGAAGTGGTTCCATCTAAATAAATTTCATTGACACTTCCCCCAACCGTATCCCCCCAGAGGATACTATTGACTATGTTGAATACTCCTGGTGGCGAGTTGCCACCGCAATAAATCCCACCACCGTTTTGGGTAGCCGAGTTGCTAGTGATCGTGCAATTGGTTATCGGAGGAGAGGAGTTGTTACAATAAACCCCACCCCCATCATCAGCTGTGTTACCGTTGATAATACAATTGGTCATTGAAGGCGAGGAACCATTTAAATAAATCCCGCCACCCCAAGAAGCCGAGTTTCCGCTGATGGTACAGTTGGTAACAGTAGGTGGATATCCATAGCAATCAATTCCACCGCCGCCACCATTAGCCATGTTCCCACTGATGGTGCAATTAGTAATCAAAGCCGGTGAGCCATCACAACGAATCCCACCGCCCTGCCAAGAAACCCAGTTATCGCTAATGGTGCAATTGGTAATTATCGGCGATGACTGGGCGCAATAAATCCCGCCGCCCCCATCAGCCATGTTGCCGCTAATAGTGCAATTGCTTATCGTCGGCGAGGAGGAATCACAAAGAATCCCGCCGCCACTGGTGGCCAATCCTCCCTGGATAGTAAACCCGTCCAGCACTGAGTCTGGGCCCTCGCCGTTCTCAAAGGTCACCACGCTGCCGCTGTAGGAGCCATCAATTATGGTGCTGGCAGCGCCGTTTACAGATCTGACGGTAATCGCCTTGCCTAGGAGTCTGTCGGGCTTAAGTTGTCAAAAATAGTGAACAAGCCGCAATTAATAAATAAATCCGCAGACAAACGTTTTTTAATTATCAACCTGATACAAAAGTCGGTTTTTCCGGCAAACTTACGCTTAAATTTATCTC
>JAJRUU010000048.1 GCA_024277605.1 bacterium | reverse complement strand
AGCGATTGCATGAGGCGCTGGATTATCAAACGCCATGGGAGGTTTATTCTGGTTTAGGGAGACTTGACCTGCTCCTGGCAACCGGCATTCTCAAACCTTAACTTTCGTGATTTTTGGTCTTGACAAAGGGGAGGGGTATATACAATAGCAATTCGCTGGGCGGATGTACACTTTAATGCTTTAGCCTCATATTTTTCCGCTATGTCCGCAATCTTGCGTAATGTTGCCGGAGTGCAAATCCCTCCGGGTAAATGAGGAGCTATAGCATATGTTTGGTAATCGTTTTGCACAATTGCCCCCTTTTCTAATAAATCAGATTTTTTAGTTTCCATTGAACAATTCCTCCTTTGGGTTAAGATAAATAGATCAGTTAAAAACGGTTTGTATATTAAACCCCGGTCCATAACAATCTACTAAAAGGAAGAAATAATTTCTTTGACTAAAGTCAAAAATGGTGATTATAAAAAATGTTTTTTAAAAGGTGAGGCTGAAGCGGTAGATATTTAGGCTTTGGTTTGCAGTTGTTGTTACGCTGGCTGAGTTGGAAACAGAGGGATCAGATAAAGATATGACAGCTAGCGTCGTTGTAGCATTCATTAGCAATGGCCGACTTATTCGGGTTAATGTGAGGAAGCCAGCCTCAACTCATCTTCAGACATGTAGCTGAAATCCATTACTATCTCATAACGCGGATCGTGTTCGCTGTCACGTTCAACAACACATCTAACGCCTCGCCCTAAAAGATTGGCACAGTCAGCGCTAAGGCGTTTATACTTAATGGTCTTTCCGTTACGAGCATAACGTAAAGCCAACTTTTCCAAAGCCTCAATAGCAGAGTGGTCCCACACACGGCTATGTTCAAAATTAACCGTTACCGTATCAGGATCGGTTTGGGGGTGGAATAAATCACGAAAACTGGCAATAGAACCAAAAAAAATCGGGCCATAAAGATTATAGGCCTTTTCTGTATTATTATCACTACGTTCGGTTGTTGCCGTGATGTGTTTTGCGCTCTCCCAGGCATAAACCAGGGCTGACACGACAATCCCGACTAAAACCGCAAGGGCAAGGTCGGCATACACAGTCACCGCTGAAACCAGCACGATAACAAACGCATCAGAACGTGGAATTTTATTCGCGATACGGATACTTGACCAGGCAAAGGTATCTATAACCACCATAAACATCACCCCGACCAATGCAGCCAGTGGAATTTGCTCAATAATCGGACCGGCAAAGACCACAGACCCCAGCAAACATATCGCCGCAGTCACCCCGGAAAGACGACGACGGGCGCCAGAACTAATATTAATCATGCTTTGACCAATCATGGCACAACCGCCCATACCGCCAAAGAATCCGGTTACCACATTAGCCGCCCCCTGAGCGATACATTCGCGGTTATTGTTGCCGCGAGTTTCGGTGATTTCATCGATCAAGGTGAGTGATAGCAAACTCTCAATAAGTCCGACACCAGCCAATACCAGAGAATAGGGGAGAATTATTTTAAACGTTTCCCAAGACAGAGGAATGGCAGGCAGATGAAATGTAGGTAAACCACCAGCGATGCTGGCCATGTCACCTACGCTGCGTGTTTGAATGCCAAAGAATTGTGTAATGCCAAATACCGCCAAAACAGCAACTAACGGAGCAGGGACAGCCTTGGTAAATTTTGGTAAAAAGTAAATAATCGCCATGGTAGCAGCTACCAAACCAAGCATAGTATACAAAGAATATCCCTGTAGCCATACGAGGTTATTAGCGACATTAAGTATTTTAAACTGTCCGAGCTGCGCCAAAAATATTACAATAGCCAATCCATTCACAAATCCCAGCATTACAGGATGCGGAACTATCCGAATCAACTTTCCAAGTTTGAGAATCCCGACAATAACCTGAATAATTCCCATAAGAACAACCGCCGCAAACAAATACTCAATTCCATGTGTGGCGACCAAAGATACCATAACTACAGCCAGAGCGCCTGTCGCACCTGAAATCATTCCCGGCCGACCCCCAAACATAGCGGTAATAAGGCCAACAAAAAATGCGGCATAAAGCCCGACCATAGGATTCACATTCGCTACCAACGCAAAGGCAACCGCTTCCGGAATAAGCGCAAGCGATACGGTTAACCCTGATAAAATCTCTGTTTTTGATTGGTTAATATCTATCTTTTTCATCGTTTTAATTATTTTTCTCCTCGTTTTGTTACACGATTATAAACACAAAAAAAGAGCCGGAAAATGTCCTTCACCTCCCGGCTCTGACAAGTTATTTTGAGTTATGATTTACTTCTACTACAAAAGCGCTCTACCCCCCCAACAGCCATCACACTGTTGCGCTAAAAACCGATCAAACCTGTGTACAAAAGCATGCCAGTCTTTCAGACTAAAGGACTGCTGCTGGGCCGTCTTCATCAATAGCTCTAAAAGCTGGCTGAAGTGTACAATGAATAGGGCAGGGTGTTAAACTAAAAAAAATAAGGGCAGAATATATTGAATTTTCCGCCCTTATTACTGGTCTGGCTGGGGGACAGGGATTCGAACCCCGATAACAAGATTCAGAGTCTTGCGTCCTGCCGTTAGGCGATCCCCCAATCGAATTATCGATATTGCTCAAAAGCAGCTAATTGATCAGCTTAGATATTGCCGGTTTCGGCACCAAATTTATCTTCCAGTATAACGCTATATTTCTCATGCTCAAAAGCATGCATACCGACAAACTTGGAGAACAACCAGCCGCTGTATTTTTCCTCACCGCGCTCCTGTATAACGATCTGGAGTGCGGGATTATTGGGAACTGAAGAGGCCGATGTAATCTCCTGTCCGCCCATACTGAAATCCGGCAAAAACGCCCCTACAATCAACTTTAAGCTGGTATCGGGGACTTCAAACTCTGAATTCGGCTTAACCTCATAGCTTACAGCTTTGCCGCTTGTTTTATCGGTTACCAGGATGCTAAGTGTTTTCCACTTATCTTTTATATCATCAGGCACCACCACCTGTTTAGGGGTTTTGCCCATGCCTGTTTCACCACCCATCTGATGCGGGGCGGAAGCTGGGCCACCATGAGCAGGTTCCATCACTTTTTTCGTATCCGCTGGCGGTTTGCTCTCTGGAGGAGTTTTTTGATCACAACCGGTTATCAACAAGCACACCAACCCAGCATAAAAACATAATTTAACAAAACGATTCATCACTAGCTCCTTGTATTATTGTTTGGCGGAGAGGGGGGGATTCGAACCCCCGGAGGGGATTTCTCCCCTCTCTCGCTTAGCAGGCGAGTGCCTTAAGCCAACTCAGCCACCTCTCCAGAAAACCAGCCCCGAATAATTCGGGTCTTTATTTCAGACAAAACCACCAAATTTAATGTTTTAAACTAAACATAGAATACAGCTGATAAAACCCAACTTAGTCGGGTAAAGTAGCATTATTTTTAATGTAAGTCAAGGGCTGTTTGCGTAATTTTATGTACTGCCCAAATGCAATTCATGCAATTTAGGCGCTCATAAATAATAATATTCTTGGGGAGAATACACAGGCCCCTTAAACCCGAATAATTCGGGTCTTGTTATGGGCGAATCGACATTTAGTTGAAAATTATAAATTTATCAGCTTCCTGTTCCTGCCGTCTCGGGCAAACAAAGCCTTATTGGACGTTGGCTCATAAGCCTTATCTCGCAAGGGATGTCTTGCAAACCTAGGCTGAATTTATGAATAGATCGGGTAAACCAGTGGTCTCACCCCTCTATTTAAGCTCACCCACTGGATATGAGCCGAGGATTTTCAGATAAAGCGCCTGGTCGGATAACTCATCTATAGCAGCCTTGATGTTGCTATCCTCTACATGGCCTTGCATATCCAGGTAGAAAACATATTCCCAGACCTTCTTTCTTGACGGGCGGGATTCAATCTTGGTCAGGTTAATATTACGTTCATGAAACGGCTGCAGCATGGAATAAAGCGCTCCCATCCGATCCTTAATGGAAAACATGATAGAGGTTTTATCCTTGCCGGTAGGCGGTCTTGAGATTTTACTGATAATCAAAAACCGGGTAAAGTTATTTGTGCTGTCTTCAATGCTGTCCTGCAATATATTCAGATTATACAGCCTGGCGGCCATCTCACTGGCAATGGCTGCCGCCTCAGGATCGGAAGCCGCTTCTTCAGCCGCCTCAGCCGTACTGCCCACTTCAATTATTTTAGCATTAAACAAATTCTCCCGTAACCAGCCCCGCGCCTGGGCAATGGCTTGACGATGAGAATATATCTTGCTGATTGCACTCAGCTCTTTGCTCTTAGACAATAAGCATAATGAAATTTTCACTAAAACTTCACCCCAGATATGCAAATCCGAATCTACAAACATATCAAGCGTGTGGCTGACGATTCCTTCAAGTGAATTTTCTACCGGCACAACTCCGTAGTCGACCTGATTGCGCTCAACCTCCAAAAACACATCTTCAATGCTGCGTACCGGAACAAACTCCGCCGACAAACCGAATTTCTGCATGCAGGCCAAATGTGTAAAGGTGGCCTTGGGCCCCAGATAAGCTACGTGCAGGGGCTTCTCCAGTGATAGTGAGGCCGATATTATTTCTCTAAAGACCGGCTTTATGGCCGATTCCGGGAAGGGCCCCTGGTTTAATTCTTTCAGCCGCTTATATATCGCCTCTTCACGGCTGGGATCATAAATCTCCAGTTTTTGCTGGTTCTTTAATTTGCCGACCTGAAGCACAACCTCAGCTCTTTTATTGAGCAACTCCAACAGCCGGTTATCCAGCTTATCAATTTCATCTCTAAGTTTTTTTATGTCCATATTGATATATCCTATAGTTTTATTTCAGTTTTAGCGGAATGCCTACTTCCAGTTTATACACCTCATCCGCCGCATGAGCTACGGCTTGGTTCATCAAGCCCGCCATATCGCGAAAAAAGCGGCTTAGCGGTTCATAAGGCACCAGCCCTTGCCCTAACTCATTAGCAACCATAAACACCGGGGGGGTTGTCTCCTTAGCTGCCCGGATGAGTTCGGCTATCTGATCACTGATTTGCTCTTCATATTCAGGATAACTTGCGGCATGCTCCAGCTTAAATTTACCGGCTGCTATTATATTACTTAAATAGATCGTCAGGCAATCTATAATTACCGCTTCAACCCCATGCAAATTATTAAGCGCTGCGGCCACCTCCAGCGGCTCTTCTATGGTATGCCAGTGTTTCGGGCGATCTTGGCGGTGCCGGGTGATACGCCCCTGCATTTCATCATCTGAGGCTGTGGCTGTGGCTATATAGGCCACATGCTTATACTTTGAGGCTAACCTTTGAGCATATACCGATTTGCCGCTGCGGCAACCGCCTACAATCAATATTAATCGCGACATTTACCATCCAGATAGCAAGTATCATTCATCAAGCGTAATACACCGTAACCATCTTGATATTCAATTATATTAAGCGCTCCGAAATCCTGCTTTATACAATTTACCTGGCCCCACTTAATACCCAACAAATTTGCTAAAATAAGCTTTATTACCCCACCGTGGGCAACTATTACTATCAGTTCGCCAGCCTGGGTTTCGATACTGGTCGATAATATACGATTATACTCCTGCATTACTCTTTTGTTAAATTCCGCCAGCGACTCTCCCTCGGGAAAGCGGAACCCGGGTTCCATTTTCAGCCAGTCCTGATATAGCTGTTCATCGTCGTTTACTATCTCCTGATATGAATTGCCTTCCCAACGGCCGCAATTTATTTCTTGTAATTCAGGTATGATGTTGATTGTAAGCTCGAGTCTATCGGCTGCCAGTTGTGCGGTGTGTTTGGCCCGCTGCAGCTGGCTGCAATATACTGCTTTAACCCGCCGCTGGCTCAAAAAATCAGCCAATTGTTCAGCTTGTTTATAGCCGAGCTGACTTAAAGGCACATCGGTGGCCCCGAAAAATCTAAGCTTTTCGGCATCTAACACCTCAGGGTGCCTGATCAACATTAACCTTTTCATATGCCTAACACCTTATCTACCGGTGCAAATGAAAAATCGGCCAACAGCCTTTTTAGTTTAGCTTCCATTTTATCCAGATTATAATATTGCCTGATAGATGACAGCGTACCCACTGCCTGCCTTGGTTGCTGCGGGTCTATTTCCCAGGGGTGCAGATAAATCATGGCCGGTTTATGGCATCTGTTCAGCGAGGCAATCCCCTTTTTTATAAACCAATAGGGCATAAACCTTAAGTAGCCACCCCCGGCAATCGGAATATTACATCCAAGCAAGCGGACAGTAGACAGGGGGAATTCATAAATTTCACCCTTGCCATTGCGCAAAACCCGGTGAGGAAAACGCTCTGCCTTGGGGATTCCATAGCGGTCATGAACTATAGGAAAGATACTGGAATCGTATATAAAACCTTCCTCAATCAGTATATCCAAAGCCCACAGGCTATCCTCTACTATGGAAAAGATGGGAGCCCGGTAGCCATTAACCGGCTTCTGAATTAAATCTTCCAGGATGTGTCTGGCCCGCCGCACATCGTTTCTAAATTCCTCCGGCTGCTGCTCATAAATTAATTTATGCCCATAACCATGACAAGCTATTTCATGCCCACACGCATGGACATCTTTTATCAACCCTGGTTCCCGCTCAGCCATCCAGGCTAATACAAAAAAGGTAGCCCGGACATTATATTCATCCAATATTTCCAGCAAGCGCTGTGTGCTGCCGACCACTCGGCTTTCACACTCGTCCCATTTAGCCTCGCTAATCACTCCGGCAAGAGTTTTAGCGTGATAATAATCTTCTAAATCGATGCTAAGGGCATTGAGCATGAAAACACTTTATGGTTTTCGCAGGCAGTAAAATTGTCCGAATCCCATGCAGTATATACCACATGCTTATATAAAGGCAAGACGCCCTCAATTTTTAATGCCGTCAACCTGATACTATTCATAAACTCAGACTAGATTCGCAAGACACCCCTTGTGAGATAAGGTGCATGAGCCAACGTCCTGAAGAAACAGGCTGTGCCTGCCCGAATTTTTCGGGTCAAAAGGTAATTGAGGCCAGGTTGGATATGGGCGATAAATTACTTTCTTCATCATATGTTTTGAGGGCAAAAAAGTATGTGGCGCCAGGCGTTAAACCGTCAATGGTAAAATGCTCCAGGCTATGAGGCGCTTGGGGAGCGGGCTCTGCGGCTACATTTTTCCCCTGTAGCCATTCCAGTTGAGAACGCAGATGTTGGGTGGCATACTTAATCTGATAACGCCTGGCCGTTCCAACACTACCATCATCCCCCGGGGCAGTCCAATCCAGGACTATCGAGCCAGGTTTATCCCCCAAAACAACCTCTAAGTCTGCTACCGCTGCCGGTGGGATAGTATCCGGTTTAGGGTGAGCCTCCATAAAGAGATATATTTGGGGATAACGATTTATCCAGCCATGTATTTTGCTGCGCGAGCCTGGAAAATGGGCGGCAGCATAGGCAATCGGTGAAAGCTTTTGGGGATTAATTACGGCAGATTCCTCTTGCCAGTAAAACACTGCATCTTTAAATGTTTGATGGGCCAAATTGAGGTATTCAGTTTCACCGGTTACCAGATAAGCATATGCAAGCGCATTACTGGTCATAAAATTATAACCCGGAGCGGTGCCAAACCTGAGGCCGGTCTGGATGTTAAAGCTAAAAGGAAGGTACATCGGATAATACCACTCAGCCCCTTCGCTTTTTCCCCCACGATAGGCCTTATGAACCAAAAAATCCAATATCTTCAATATGACATCCTGTATGTTTTCGTCGTTGGTGAGTAAATTTAGCTTTATGAGCGGCTCCAATACCAGCACTGCCTGGAAAATGTTTAGTTCTTTTGGATTGCCCACATACCCGTCAGGAGCAATAAAGCCAATGGTTTTATCTTGGTATATTTTGAGCGCCAGATCTAAATAATCCTGTTTGCTGGTGAGCTGATAAAGGGCCAATAAGTTTTCTATGCACCAGCCCTGAATCCTGAGTTCAGCCGAGCCGGGAACCAATTTCCAATAGGCAATAGTAGCCTCTCCAACCTCCAAGGCAGCTTCTTTGGCTTTTTTGTCTCCGGTAAGCAAGTGATATAATATCAATCCTTGGGCCCAGGTGTGACTGGGATTCGGCTCCCACGGTTCCGGGCTGCGATCATGATTGCCGAATTCGTTCCACTGAAAATGGTTCAGATAAGGGCTGCCCAGATCGGTGTGATATTGATCTATATCCATCCGGTGACGGGTCATTTCATCCCCTAATTTGAAGAAGGCATAATCCCCTGTTCTTAAAAATTGAAGCAATAGCCCATAAGGCCAGTCATAATGCCCGGAGGAATATGCCCCTTCTCCATTTTGACCACCCCATGGAATGTCACCGAAATCCATCCAGCCATACCAATCCTGATTTTCTCCCCGCGCCTCTCTTTCGGTATATATGGTTGAGGGAGGATATTTTTTATGCTGCTCTTCTGATTCCTCCAGATGGACTTTACATGCCTGAAGTTTTTCATAACGTTTTAGAGCTTTCGCCAATATCGGATCCTGGCTGGTTATGCCTTTAGGGGCGGTCAATCCTAACACTCCCGTATCGGCATACCAAGTTGGTGGAGCGATCGCAAATAGAGGGTTATTAAAACACTCCACCAGCTTCTGGGGTGTTAAGTGGGGGGCGGCTTTGTTATAAAAACGCAATAAGATTTCATACGTTTTATGGGTTCCCCCACGAAAACGATAGTCCTCAGTTGCCTGGGGCGGCCATTTTCCGCCCAATGGCCATAACCCAAGCGACAGGGTTTTATGCTGGAAGGTAATTGATTTCGGGAAGTTCTGCCAGAAGTGTCTTATGACTACAGTTACTCCCTGCTTTTGATCCGACATATCCAACCACCCCGGAGACCTTTCTCCTTTTTCCTTAACCTTGTCCCCCTCTTTTATAACGTAGCTGAAATTTTCGTCCTCATTTACCGGATTAGTCAGGCGGTGGCGTTGGTGAAGAAAGAAACGATCATCAGGCTTAAGCTTACCGTGATAGCCTTGTGTAACTACTTGTGTGGTCGGATCTAAATTAAATTTCAGATCTAATGCTACCTCTTTAAAGTCAAAAGATTCGCTTTGATGAGATTCATGCCTGAAGCCATATCTGCCGTTATTCTCCAGCGTAAGAAACAATCTTATAAAATCTTGATTAAAGTAACTATGAATACGCAGGCTGTAACGGGCCACTTGGGGTTGAAATATTTTCCCATTGGATGTAGAAAAATTTCCCTGAACAAGAATAACTGAGCGTAAGGGACCTTGCTCCTCCAGCAGTACTTTATCAGGATCAGTAAAATAACTGGCATATAGCTGATTGTCGGCGCCCTGCAATGCGATACCGTTTTGATCATCAAAGCCAATAACAGGCTGCATGTTTAATCCATGCGCTGAAACTTTACCAAAGAGGCTACTCCCTTTCTTGTTTATGCTAAATTGCAACTTGCCCGTATCAACCTCGATTTTGTCATCTGTCTCGTGAACCTTTATCCCCGAAAGGCTATTGACCGGTTTGGCATCCTCTAAATAATAAACCGCCTCTTCTTCATCCTCCACAGATACCTGGAAATCCAATAATACCCAGCGGACACTTCCATCGGGCCATTTAGCCAATACAGTAAACTGAGCCGGTATTTGTTTCTGCTTATGATCAGTAATTTTTAATGGAAGTTGTCCGCTGACGGCATCGGCAAAGATTAAACCCTGAGGCAGGGGAACCCCGGAGGTAAGCGGTTCATTGACTCTATTGACCGGGGTGCGGTTTTCCACCTTTAATTCAAGCCGCAGGGCTGCCCAGCTCGAACCAGGGGTGAGCATTATCAAGGAGGCTAATAGTGTGAATAAAATGTTTTTATTTAGACCCGATCTATTCATAAACTTAGAACAGATTTGCCAGACCAGGCATGGCCTGGACTTATTATAAAAAAATCCCAAAGCCAACGTCCTGAAGAAACAGGCTGTGCCTGCCCGAATTCTTCGGGTTAAAAATGATATTGTCATGGTTTTTCCTGT
>JAJRUU010000303.1 GCA_024277605.1 bacterium | reverse complement strand
TGTGTCACATTTCTTGAAAATTTAGAAAGAAGGGGAGACGATGAATAGATTTACTCTTATGTTATTTGCGGCGGTTTTTTCAGTATCGGCTTTAACCGTAGCAGCCCAAGCGATAGAAAGGCGCAGTTCTACCGAAATGCGTATAAACATTGGACGGCCATCCACAAATCCGGCGCTGAAAGCAAAAGTAAAAAATATATTGGCCGAATATGGATGTCGGCTGAAAAAGGAAATTCCACAATTAAAGGCACTGACTTGTGTGATTCCGAAAAATAAGTTCCTTAGCATAAAAGACCGTTTATTGCTTGATCAGTCGTTGGTGCAATACGTTGAAGAGGATTTTCAGCGGCATATAGCCTTAAAAGAGATTAGGGTATTGGACGATAGTGAGGTTGCTGGATTCCGAGCTGCCTATGCTCCAAACGATCCATATTATCCCTCACAGTGGGGTCCTACATGTATAAGCGCTGAAGCTGCCTGGGACGTCGAACCTGGCGACCGGAATGTTATTGTGGCTGTTGTGGATACCGGTGTAGATTGGGATCACCCTGATTTAGTTGCCAGTGTAGACACATCGATTGACTTTGATTTTGTGAATAATGATAATGATGCGATGGATGATAATGGTCATGGTACGCACGTAGCGGGTACTATTGCGGCCGGGATAAATAACTTAATAGGTGTGGCGGGTTTGCAACAGGTAACCATTATGGCCGTTAAGGGACTTGATGCTACAGGTAGTGGTTATGATTCAGTATTAGCTCAGTGCATTATCTATGCAGTGGACAATGGAGCCAGGGTTATCAATTGTAGTTGGGGCGGGCTTTTTTCTGGAACGGTCATGAAAGACGCTGTTAATTACGCCTTTGCCCAGGGAGCCATTGTAGTAGCTGCTGCCGGTAATAGTGGTGTGGAGTGGAATTTCTATCCGGCTTCTTATTCTAAGGTAGTGGGAGTAGCTGCGCTCCAGGATTGTACTAACAGAGCTTCGTGGAGTAACTGGGGGTTTTCAAATGTACAAATAGCAGCTCCGGGCGCCGATATTATCTCTACCTATTGGGATAATGCCTATGCATCGGCTTCAGGTACCTCTATGGCCTCGCCGCATGTGGCCGGAGTGATGGCCGCTTACTTTAGTTATGATCCCAGTTTTACCAATATCGATGTTTTGATGCATATGGCAGCGAATGCGGATGATCTTGGGACGCCTGGTAATGATAAATATTATGGTTATGGTCGAGTGGATATGTTCCCGTTTGCTGATTAAACTTTGCTTAAAAAAACAACTGAAAAGATTCCCAACAATGTCATTGTGGCGCTAATGTTTTTTCCTTCGACAGGGTTACGGGACTACACGTATAAGTTGTCAAGAACCTCAACTGATAAAATAAGTTGAGCTAATACTTGTCGAATCAGCTATTAGTGTCAAGTCTGTCATGCCGGACTTGATCCGGCATCCAAAGCTTGTGGATTCCCGCCTTCGCGGGAATGACAATCATACGTTACATGGATGACATGGCACTAGTTTAGACCCATCTTTTTTTCACTCCTAAAACAGAGTGGCAAAAAACAGTTTAAGCCACGGGAGTCTGTCGGGCTTTGGATGATTCTACTGCAGCGGTGGTAAATATGTCCATCTCCCAGCTCATTTTCGTTAAGGGGACAGGTCCCCGGGGACCTGTCCCCTTTTTCAAGGTATCCTTATTTCATTGAGATTGGCTGTTTTCAATATAATACGAGACCCTTCACTTCGTTCGGGGTGACATGTGGGGACTTTTTACGAAACCATCATGGTTAACTTGAATAAGCTATGAACGATAAAACTAAAAACTCAAAAAAAGTAATGGTAATCGGGCTTGACGGGGTATCTTGCAGCCTGTTATCCGATTATATGGCCAAAGGCTATTTGCCTGAATGCGAGCAGATAATAAAAAAGCATTTTAAGCTGCATCAGATGCAAGCATCTATCCCGGATGTTTCATCCACTTCGTGGACCTCTTTTGTGACCGGGGTAAATCCTGGGGAGCATGGTATATATGGTTTTATGGATTTACAACCCCACAGCTATAAAATGTTCTTTCCAAATTCCAGGGATGTGCGGGCTCCCAGTCTTTGGGATATTCTGGGCCAAAAAACAAACGGCAAAAATTCCACCCTGCTTGAGAAATATCATTATAAAATAGAATCCCCTTTAAGATCCATCGTGCTGAATATTCCCCAGACTTATCCTGCGCTGGAAATAAACGGTATTCTAACCGCCGGTTTTGTTTGTCCTGATTTTCAAAAAGGGACATATCCGCCTTCAGCTTATGAATATCTTAACTCAATCGGATATCTTGCTGATATCAACGTTAGAAATGCGCTAAACAGTCCCGCTGATTTTTTCAAGGAAGCGTCATTGGCCCTGGAGAAGCGCTCAGAGGCTTATGCACACTTTTTAAACAGCGAGCCATGGGATCTGTTCATCGGGGTTATTACAGAAACAGACCGGATCAATCACTTTTTCTTCAATGCGGCAAGCCGGGAAGATCATCCGTATCATGAAATATTTGTTGATTTCTACCGGCAGATGGATAAGCTCATAGGCAGGCTATTTAAACGTTTTATGGAGATAACAGACGGTGAGGGGCTGTTTATGACCTTGTCGGATCATGGCTTTGTTGAGATACAGCAGGAAGTTAATATCAATGTCTGGTTGAAAGAGATTGGATTCTTGAAAAAAGATGACCGGCTGGAATATTTTGAACAAATAGATTATGGAACCAGGGCCTTAGCTATGGACCCTGCCAGAATTTATGTGAACACAGAGCACAAGTATCCCAGGGGAGAGGTTAAAGCGGCTGACAGGAAAAGCGTTGCCGCTGAGCTTAAAAACAGGCTGACCGAGCTGGTAGACGGCCAGGGGCGGCTGGTAATGAAACACGTTTATGAGAATGAAGAACTGTATAGTGGGCCTGATGCAGCATTAGGTCCTGATTTGGTCTGTATTGCCCATGATGGATTCGATCTGAAATCGAGTATGGAGAAAGAAAACGTATTTGAGAAAAGTCGTTTCACCGGTATGCATACTCAGCATGATGCGCATTGCATCCTCCCCCATACGATTGAAATAGACCGGCAACTTCACATAGAACATTTATCTGATATTATCCTCAAACATTTCACCGGCCAGCCAGGGGATCAGTGAGCGTATACTTTTCAGCTTATCATGGGGTAACCGGATAGATGGGTTATCACCAGAAACCGAATATTGTTGTAATTGTTTTGGATGCTGTCCGGGCCAAGAACCTGCCTTTTTATGGTTATCGTCATGATACCACTCCCTTTTTATCTTCGATAAAGAATGAGTTGGCCATTTATGAAAATGCCATTTCTTCGAGTTATTGGACTATGCCCTCTGTGGCCAGCCTTTTCACCGGTATGTATACATCAGCCCATGGCCTTTTAGTCGACGGCTGTACTCTCGATGAGGGCTTATTAAGCCTTCCGGTTATTCTCAAGCAAAATGATTATCGTTGTGCAGGATTTGTCAGAAATGTTTATGTTTCCGAATATACTGGTCTTAACCGTGGGTTTGATGATTTTTATACAAAATATAGTGTGGACGAACTAAAAGAGATAGCCGCTGGATTTTCAAATAGATGGGGTAATAATTCTAAAGCTCAAGCAGTCGGCAAGTCTGCAAAGAGCAATACTGATAAGCTTAAAAAGAAACCGTCCAAAGCGCTTTTACGCATGGCCGATATGCTGATAGATGCTGGCAGTAGTAGATTTGTCAGCGATTTCTCAACCTGGATCGACAAACACAAGGATGGGCCATTTTTTGCCTTTTTCCAGTTTCTGGAAACTCATTCTCCTTGCCGTACTCCGCTTGGGCATACATTAAAGCACTTTTCCTTTAAAGAAACCTATAAAAGGCTTTCCATAAATCATGACCATCTTAAATTTCTTATGGGCGATTGTAAAATGGAGGCGGATGATTTTTCCACCTTACAGTCGATTTATGATAATTCCATCCGCTACACCGATGGTCTTATTAAAAATATTGTTCACCTGCTGAAGAAGAACCGGGTTTATGATAATACCTGGTTGATTATTCTTTCAGATCATGGAGATAATCTGGGAGAGCATGGGTTGATGTTTCATTATTTCTGTTTATACGATGAATTAATCAAAATACCCTTATTAATGAAATATCCTGCCAGTGTTAAAATAACCGGAAAGATACCACAGGTTGTTCAAAACGTTGATATTTTACCGACGATTTTATCGGCATTGAATATTAAAGATAAAAGAATAGGCCGCCAGATACAGGGAAACGATATTCTGGGAAAAGGTATTAGTAACCGTGAGCCGGAACTTGCGATCTCTGAGCTTATAAAGGTTTTCGGCCCGGAGAGGATGGAGTATAAAAACCGGCTAAAGCAATATGACCGGCGGCTTTTAAGTTTGCGTACACGGGATCGTAAGTTAATCTATTCCTCTCGTGGGGATCATGAGTGTTATGATTTGGCCAATGATCCTGGGGAGCTTACTAATTTGTACGGTAAAGACAACAGCTTTTCGGACCTGATGCAAAAAGCAGTTGTATATTATGAGAATATGAATAGCTTTTATCTTGAGAATAAAGAGAAAATCGACGGCAATGTTGATACTGATCAGATAGATAGATCGACCGTTGAAAAATTAAAATCACTGGGTTATTTGTAGCCCGAAAAATTCGGGCAGGCATAGCCTGTTTCTTCAGGACGTTGGCTCATAAGCCTTGGCTCATAAACCTTATCTCACAAGGGGTGTCTTGCGAACCAAGTCTGAATTTATGAATAGATCGGGGTAGATGTTAGTGGGGTTGAAAAGTTTTCTGAGGCCCTTGATTTTTTATGGGGGATTTCACCAAAGCAAAATAATCTGGCGTAGATTGACCGACCGGCGAGCTATATTTGTACTCAACTACCATAAAGTGGATTACCAGGTACCCCCTTTATTCGGGGTAGCCGCCAGGCCGGATGTTTTTGAAAAACAAATGGTCTTTCTTAAAAAACACTATAGAATTGCAGACCTTAGTGAACTGGGCAAATTAGAATTCGATAGTGATGATAAACGGGATATAGTAGTAATTACCTTTGATGATGGGTATCGGAATAATTACACTTATGCCTTTCCGATCCTGAAAAAACATGGGATTCCGGCAACGATTTTCCTGGTTACCGATTATGTTGGCAGCCACAGGTTGTTGTGGCATGATCGGCTTTCGTGGATTTTATACAATGCGGTTTCTACCGCTCATGAATATACCGACATCACATCGGAAATGAGGCACGACATAAAGCGATTTTGCTCATCAAAGCCAGTGTAAAGACTTGGCCTGCTTTATGCACTGGCTATGAAAGTGAAAAGGTTTGAGAATACTGAGAGGGAAAGCTATTTAGACACATTGGCAAAAGCTTGTAAGGTGAATCCAGGGCTGGAATATAAGGATAGGGCTATCCTGTCCTGGGACGAAATAGAAGAAATGTCAGGAGCAGGGATTTCCTTTGGAGCGCATACCAAATCCCATCCTGTCCTTTCCGCCGTTTCACTGCCTGAGGCTAAGGCAGAGATAATTGAGTCGAAAAGAACGATCGAAAATAAAACACAAAAGGGGGTTACTACCTTTGCTTATCCCTATGGGAAAAGTGAAGACTTTTCAGCTGATGTCGTTAATATACTGCTTAACGAGGGTTTTAAGTACGCTTGCACTACCAATGCGGGGGCAGAAGAATTTCCAATAAATACCCCCATGACATTAAAGCGAAAAAGCAATATTTTAAGCCCCTATCTGCTTTTCTGAGTGGACGTTTTTTATGAACAAGAAGATAAAGTTATTATACATATTGTCGCTTGGTACTATTGGGGGCGCTGAAAAATTCGTGCTTTCATTGTGCCGTAATTACGATAAAAGTTGTTTTGAGGTTACCTTCTGTGTGCTCTTTGTAGGCGGGGATGTTTCTGCCGAAATCAAAAAGACCGGTCATAAAGTCATAATGATTAATATGCGAAACGGGTTTGATTTCATAAGGGCTTTTAAATTGATTCCTATCATCTTGAAGTGTAAAATAGACATTGTTAATATCCATGCTCAAAATCCGCTGTCGAAACTGTGTTGTATATTAAGCCGCAGGCCGGTGATTATTCATACGGATCATGGCGTTACTATTGGCTCAAAGGTAAAGCGCAAAGGGCGAGTGGTGTTTTTCAACCGGCTGTTGATTCCATTTATCGACCGGTTTATAGCCATATCCGAGGGGATGAGACGCAGCCTTCGCTTAAGGGAAAGGGTGCCGCAGGAAAAAATTACGCTCATTTATAACGGAGTTGAGGTAGAAGCCATTTCCCGGGCGGTATACAATAAGAGCGAGCTGAAAAAATCCCTGGCCCTAGCCCCGGAGCTTCCGGTTTTAGGGATGGTGGGACGGTTGGTGCCGGAAAAGCAGTATTCTCTTCTACTTGAGTCCCTGTCTGCTTTAAAAAGCGGGGGCACGCAATTTACCGCGCTTATTATAGGCGACGGGCCCCAGATGGAATATTTAAAAGAAATGGCCCAAGGCTTGGAAGTGGCTGAGGAGATCAGATTTTTGGGAGAACGAGATGATGTTACGGCGCTGATAGATATTATGGACGTTTTTGTCTTTTCCTCTTCGGGTGAGGCTTTTTCCCTAACCCTGCTAGAGGCGATGGCTAAGGCGAAACCTATAGTAGCCTTTAATGTAGAGGGTATAAATGAGGCGGTAGTTCCGGGTAAAACAGGTTTTATTGTGCCCTTCGGCGATACCGAACAATTCGCCGAACAGATAAATTTATTGTTGCAATCCCAGGAGTTAGCTGAGCGGATGGGGCGATGTGCCTTTGAGACAGTTGATACCAGGTTCAACCTAAAAAATACTATAAAAGAAATGGAGATTTTGTATAAAAGCCTGCTATAACCCTAAACCCGAAAAATTCGGGTCTTGTTATGGGCGAATCGATATTTAGTTGAAAATTATAAATTTATCAGCTTCCTGATCAGCTTCCTCGGGCAAACATAGCTTTATTGGCCGTTGGCAAATGAACCTTATCTCACGGGGGATGTCTTGCGGACTCAGACTAAATTTATGAATAGATCAGGGGAATATTTATTGACAAGTGGATATGAAATATGACTAAAATAGCAAAGCCGATTCGTAAGGAGGTCGTCATAAAGAGAAGACTTGTAGGCATAGTTGCCGTTTTGATTATCGGTATTGCGTCAATCGCATGGGGTGGAAATCATATACCTGAAAACCACCCAAAACCGCTGGGTTTTCTTTCTGTTAAAGGAAACAAAATAGTTAATGCAGAGGGAGACAAGGTAATACTGCGAGGATTTGAGTACAGTTGCTTTAATATAATCCGCAAGCGGGAATATGATGCCATCAAATCAAAAGGAAATGACCCGAATAAAATAAACAAAGAACTGGCAGAGTATTTCTTTAGCAAAGACGATATAAGCCAGGTTAGTAATATGGGGGCAAATGTAGTCAGGGTAAACATGAGATTATGGCAAATGGAAGATAAACCCTATTCGTATAGTCAAATCTCTTTAGGCCTTCTGGATGAGGTTATCGAAAAATGGGGGAAAAATGGGGTATATGTGATCCTCGTCTTGGGAGAAGCCGGGCAGAACGTTTTGGTGCATAATAAGACATATGGCAATATATTATGGACCAATAAAAAATTTCAAGATAGAGTTGTCTCCCTTTGGGGTGTATTGGCAAAGCGCTATAAAGATAATCCCTATATTGCGGGATATGACATTATCAATGAACCCAGCGCACCAAACAAGAAGGCCTTACATAGTTTCTATGAAAAAGCTATCCATGAGATCAGAGAGAATGACAAAAGACATATCTTGTTTATTGAAAGGAATGTATTACCCCGTAAGTTCAAGAATGTATCTTTCGGGGGTACATACAATGATGACAATATTGCGCTAAGTTTTCACTTTTATAAACCGCATCGCTTTACTCATCAAGGGGTTGGCAAGCGCCGGACAGGACAAAAATACCCGGGGGTTTATGATAATGTTTATTGGGATAAGAAACAAATTGGTAAGTATTTTGATGAAGTACTCGCTTCAGATGAGGTGCGCGGAAAACCCCTGTATGTCGGTGAGTTTTCTGCGAGTTTCTGGTACGGCAAGCAACAGGCGCTCAAATGGGTAACCGATGTGCTCGATGTTTTAAACAGCAGGGGTATCCATTATTCTTTTTTCCAATACAAAACTGCGATGCCAAAGACCTTTGGGTATTATTCACCTACCCCAAAAACCGAAAAAAGCCTTATTAAGTTAAAGCGCAAGAAGAAAAAGAAAAAACGAATGTCTTTGTCGGCGCAGGACAAAGCGCTTTTACATACAGTAAATTTCGAAATAGTTCCAGGGCTTCATGATATTTTACAGGCCGGATTTTCTAAGTAACGCCAATAAATCAGGCTAACTTAAAATACGGTTCACCGGGCAGTTATTTACCCGACCTATTCATAAATTCAGGCTGGGTTTGCAAGACATCCCTTGCGAGATAAGGTTTATAAGCCAAGGCTTATAAGCCAACGTCCAATAGAACTTTGTTTGCCCAAGGGGATGGGAATAGGAAGCTGATAAATTTATAATTTTCAAGTAAATGTCGATTCGCCCATAACAAGACCCGAATTTTTCGGGTTTAAGCATGTTGAAAGGAAACAACAAATATGTCACTAAGAAATCTAAATTCAACAAAGGATTTTTTTAGGGTTTGGTTTACCTGGAAATCTCAGGCCATTATCGCTTTTGCTTCTATAGTCGGCACCATAATGTTTTTTTCTTACATTTGGACTCCCACTTATGAAAGCACCGCCAAGCTTATGTTACTCCCTAAAACAGGTGAAGGGGCTATCATCTCAACCGGCAAGGAAGATATGCGCATTTTACCTGTTTCTATGGAGGACATGAATACAGAGATAGAGCTTCTGTTAAGTGACCGGGTTATGATAGACACTATCAAATCCTTTAAGGGGGCCGGCGGGCTGGGTTTAAAGTCTCCAGATGACACATGGTATGCAAAAGCGGCGGCAGGGCTTAAGAAGACCATGAAAGAAACCATATTATTGCTGGGATTAAAAAAGCGGCTGTCTCCTTTTGACGCCAAGGTAGTGCTGCTGAAAAATTCTATAGAGGTAGAACCGGTTGCCGCATCAAATATTATCTTGGTTACTCTGAGTGCGGAAGTACCCAAAGCGGCAGCCGTTGTTTTAAACAGATTGTTAGAAACCTATATAAACCACCACAGTCAGGTGTTTACCAAACAAGAAGGCGTCAGCTTTTTTAAAGAACAGGAAGATGCTTACAATGCCAGACTGGATGCGGCTGAAAGCAAGCTGAAGGAATTTCAAAGTAAATGGAATATCCTTGATTTGGCCAACCAAAAAGGCGCTAAGATAGCGCTTCTGTCGACACTTACTGAGGAGTTATCGAATGTTGAGCTGGAAATTGTTTCAATTGAAGAAAAAACAATAAAATTAAAAAACGCTTTCAAAGACACAAAAAAGGAGCTGCTTATAAGCAAGGAGATGAGAAGTATCCCCACAATTGTTGAATTGGGGAAAAATATGGTGCCGCTCTTAGTTAAACGTAGCGAGATTATGACCTCCTTCCAAGCGAACAGTACAGAACGCGAGAATATCCAGGGCCAGATCGATATGCTGCAACAAGAAATACGCAGTGAAGTAAAAAAGGCGATCGAAAGCGATGAATTGGAACTTGAAACATTACGGGATAAAGCAAAATTCATCAGGCAGGAAATTGAAAGATCACGGGCAAAAATGAATCTCCTTAGCCAGCAAGAGAAAACCATTAATAAACTAACCAGAGAAGTCCAATTGCTTAAAAACAGTTACATGCTTTATTCTGCAAAAACTGAGAACGCTAAAATACACAGGGAAAGCCTAAAGCAAGATTTAGCCAATGTCAGCATAGCTGATGAGGCAGATGTTCCGCTTGAGCCGAGTTTCCCAAATAGATTGTTGATGCTCGTCATCTCAATCTTCGTAGGTGTATTTGCTGCCATAGGTACCCCTTTCCTGCTGGAGTTTCTAGACCACAGCCTCAAGATGCCGGAGGACGTAGATGATTCTTTATCATTACCCGTTCTCTGTACTTTTCCCTTAATAGCAGGTGGTTTAAATAAGGAAGATCAATTAATAGATCTGAGACAGCAAGTCGCCCAGTTTTTGCCAAAAAGTGGTCTCAAGGTGTTTAACCTCACTAGTAGTCGGGCAAAGGAGGGAGTATCTACAACCCTGCTTTCGTTGGTTTCGGTTATGGCGAGAAACGATTCACAAATAAATATACTATTGATCGACGCCAACCAGAAGCATCCTTTTTTGTCGGCTGAATTTAACCTCTCTTCTAAACCGGGGTTAACTGAAGCGTTAAAGGACAAGCTCTCTTGTAAAGAAGCGATTTACAGGAACGATGACGGTATCAATGTTATGCCCTGTGGCACTGCGAGTAATGGTGAAGATAATGTAATTGAACAAAACAAATTTTTAAGTTTGATTTCAGAATTAAAACCTCAGTATGATTATATATTTATCGATTCCCCCCCCTTGCTGGTTTCTTCCGAATCTTTGCCGCTAGCAGCAGCAGCAGATACTACTTTCCTGATAGTTCAGGCCTACAAAACCCCATGGGAAGTCGTGCAAAAAGCCAAATTATACTTAGAGAAGAATAACTGTCATGTCAGTGGCGTTATTCTTAATCAAGTCAGGAAAGTCATCCCCCAACGGATTTACGGAAAACTTTAAGATGCCTCTTTGTGAAAAATCAAAACAGAAACTATTACTGATTGGTATAGACGGCGGTACGTTCGATATAATTATTCCCTTAATTAAAGAGGGTAAATTACCGAATATTTCCGCCCTTTTGCACAACGGTATCCATAGCGAACTCCTGTCTACCATCCCGCCGGTTACTGCCCCTGCCTGGTCTTCTTTTATTACAGGGACAAATCCGGGGAAGCACGGCGTTTTTTACTTTTTTGATCGTGATTTAAATAATTACAAGATAAGCGGGCCCAAAAAACTTATGAATCTAAGTAACATGAAGGGTGTTCCTTTCTGGAGGGTTTTAAATAAACATGGACAAAAAGCGGGGCTGATAAACGTTCCCTTGACTTATCCGCCAGATAAGCTGGATGGCTTTATGATTTCCGGTATGCTGGTGCCACCCGAGGCAAATGATTACGTATATCCAACGGAGCTATCCGGTAAATTGGAAGATTATCGCGTTGACCTGGAAGGCCTGATGGTTCAAAACAGATGGCAAGCCAGGGCGCTAATCAAGGAAGATCGGGAAAAATTTGTGCGGGATGTGTACAAAATGTCCGAAAAGAGGGCACAGAATACAATAAAATTGATAAAGGAAGAAGTCTGGGACTTTCTTGCTGTAGTGTTTACCGGATCTGACAGGATATCCCATTTTTTTTGGGAGGATGTTCATGGGGGGGAATCAGCTGCATCTGTATTAAAGGATTATTATATCTTTCTGGATGAGCAAATAGGCAGGCTTCTCAAAGCCGCACCCGAGGACGCCACTAAAGTAATTATTTCGGATCATGGTTTCGGGAAAGCCCCTGATAAGTCTATTAATGCGTTTGTCTTAATGCGGATATTAGGCGGGACAGCCCTTGTTTCCGGAAATAAATTGTCATGTTTGAAGAAACTGTTTTATGGAAAGCTCAGACTGCAAAATCCATTTGCCATGGAGGATCTGGTGGATTGGGAACGATCGCAAATATTTCCCGTTCCCATTTATGGTAATTTTCTAGGGATTTGCATTAATACTAAGAAAGAGAAGAGATTGGGAATTGTTTCAGCCGGTAAGGAGTATAATTCGATCAAACAGGGAGTTATAGCAAGATTAAATAGCTTAAAGGATCCCGATTCAGGGGAGAAGTTGGTGACCCAGATACATTTTCGTGAGGATATTTATCCGGGCCGATTCATGAATCAAGCTCCTGACATGATAGTTCAATTTTCATATGACTATAACATTGAATTCAGCCCCTTTAAAAGAACCCTGGTGAGAAAATCGGCAAATCCGATTAGAACCGGGGATCATCGCCGGGAAGGCATCTTTATTGCCTCAGGACCCAAGCTTCGAACGGGCAATATCGAAAGAAAGATTTATATAGAAGATGTGACTTCCAGCATCCTCTATCTGCTGGGCGTGCCTATTCCCGATAGCTATGACGGGGCGCTGATCAAGGAGCTATTTGATGCTGAACATTTAGCTAAACACCCGCCGCAGTTTGAAAAAACCGGTACACAGTTTGAATTAGAGTCAGAAGGATCAACTAAAAAAGATCAGGACGAATTTGAGGAATCTAAACAAATGCTCAAAAGCTTGGGATATTTGTAAGCTTAGCTTTCAGACCCGATCTATTCATAAACTTAGACTGGGTTTGCCAGATCACTTGTGGGATAAGGCTTACGAGCCAGCGTCCAATAAGACTTTGTTTGCCTGATAGGACAGATCAGGAAGCTGGTAAATTTATATTTTTCAACTAAATATCGATCTGCTCATAACAAGACCAGAATTTTTCGGGACTTAGAACAAAACATGATCGCAAATAAAAAGAAAACCTTCATACTGGGAATTGATGGGGCTACTTTTGACATAATTCTGCCCTTAATTGAGCGGGGAAAACTTCCCAATATGGCAAAAATCATAAAAAATGGCGTGCACGGAAGCTTAAAATCTACAATTCCCCCGCTCAGTGCGCCGGCATGGGTGTCTTTTATGACAGGTTGTGATCCGGGGAATTACGGTACTTATCATTTTCGCAAAATCAATATCAGTGAATATCAAAATATCTTAAGCCAGGAGCTTATTAATTCCTCTGCCTTTAGTGGGGCAACCTTTTTTGACTATTTAGGCAAACTCGGATACAAAGTAGGGGTGATGACTATTCCGGTTACCTATCCCCCTTGGGAGGTCAACGGTTTTATGGTTGCCGGATACCCTTGTCCTGACCCACATGATAATCCAAATTTTACTTATCCGGCTGACCTCGGCCTGGAATTACCGGAAAACCTAAACTGGACGGAAGTGGAAAATTCAGAGAATATTCCGAAAGGGGAATTAAGGGGGGCCAGCGACCCGCATAATATTCTTGAGGGCGGTATGACAATGATGAGCCGCCGGGCGGATTATGCGCTTAAAATGATGAAAAAATTTGACTCCGATTTGACGGTTCTGGTTTGGGGGGCGATTGACAGGGCGCAACATAAGCTCTGGAAATACCATGACCCAAAACATATTTTACATGAATCCGGGAACGATTTTAAATCGTATATTGAACAGCTATATTGTCATGCCGATGCCTTGCTTGGGAAGATTGTTGCTGATATTGGACCCAAGGCACAGCTTTTCATTGTATCTGATCATGGCTTCGGTCCAAAACAAGGCTGCTACTTCCATACTAATGCCTGGCTGAATAAAATGGGGTATTTAACTACAGGCCTGCTGACAAAAATGGTTAACAATGCCTTTACTAATATACTGAAGCGTTTATTGACAAAGCTGGTATTAAAGCGGAACCTCGGTACTCAAAAAAAGGCTCAAATGGCTAAGAAGAAATTTGAAACCGGGGCCATAAAATTTGATAAAACATTGGTCTACCGGTTTCCCATAGATGAAAAAACTGAGGGTTTGGTTATTAATCTTCAGGGGA
>JAJRUU010000302.1 GCA_024277605.1 bacterium | reverse complement strand
TCCCAGAGGAGTAAAAGTTGACGCCGACGGCTGCCCGCTTGATTCAGACGGCGACGGAGTCACTGATGACAAGGATAAGTGCCCCAATACTCCCAGAGGAGTAAAAGTTGACGCCGACGGCTGCCCGCTTGATTCAGACGGTGACGGGGTCACTGACGACAAGGATAAGTGCCCCGATACTCCCAGAGGGGTAAAAGTTGACGCCGACGGCTGCCCGCTTGATTCAGACGGTGACGGAGTTCCTGACGACAAGGATAAGTGCCCCGATACTCCCAGAGGGGTAAAAGTTGACGCCGACGGCTGCCCGCTTGATTCAGACGGTGACGGAGTTCCTGACGACAAGGACAAGTGCCCCAATACCCCTGGAAATACCGCGGTTGACGCCGAGGGGTGCCCGCTTCCGGAAAAGGTTTCCATAACCCTCAATATAGAGTTTGAGACCGACAAATATAACATAAGGCCGACCTACAGTGATGAGATAAAGCAGGTAGCTGACTTTATGAATAAATATCCCTGGACAACGGTTACTATTGAGGGACACACAGATAATACGGGCTCAGCCGCATATAACAAAACACTTTCTGAGAACCGGGCCAATAGCGTAAGACAATTCATTGTCGATACGTTCGGAATTGATGGCAGCCGAATTAAATCCATCGGCTATGGTCTCCAAAAGCCAATAGCTGATAACTCAACTGCCTCAGGCAGACAAAAAAATCGTCGGGTTGAAGCAGTTATTGAAACCATGACGAAACCATAATTAATTTTCTGTTTGAGAGAGGAATCTCCTATATGTTATTATGTCCTCATCCAATAGTTTGATAACTATTAATCCGGCAAATGGAGGAATGAATGGAAAAATTGTGGGCCCCATGGCGCATGGATTACATCCTGTCAGATAAGAGTGGTGAGTGCATATTTTGCCATGCTTTGTCTCAAGATGATCCTCAAAGGTTTTACATACTGCACCAAACACAGGTCGGATTTGTAATCATGAACATCTTCCCTTATAATAGTGGACATCTGATGGTAGTACCCTGCCGCCATATAGCTGAGTTAGAGAAGCTAACCGAGGAAGAACACGTAGGGTTGATGAATATGGTAGCTAGCAGCATTAAAGTGCTAAAACAGGTTATGCAGCCGCAGGGCTTTAACCTTGGCATGAATCTGGGGCGTGAAGCGGGTGCCGGGATTGACACCCACCTGCATTGGCACGTAGTACCCCGCTGGGCCGGTGACACCAACTTTATGCCGATACAGGCCGACACCAAGGTTATCTCCCAATTTGTGGCTGATACATACCATCAGTTAAAACCTCACTTTCCCAAGCAGAAAGGCTAAATTATGCGTACTACAATAAAATTAATTATCGTTCTGGCGCTCATCATTCTGGCGGTAAGTTTTATACAGGAAAACCCATGGCTTAACGATGCTAACGAGATTCATTTTCTGAGCTACCGCACCATCCCCATTCCTTTATCCCTGATTATTCCAGGGTGTGTATTAATGGGAGCGCTATTGGTTACCGGGTCAATGCTTATCGCCCAATTTAAATTAAAGAAAAAACTGCGTCAGCAGTGTAAAAAAACTAGCCAGTTAGAAGCAGAATTACATTCTTTGCGGAACTTACCACTGGTAGAGCCGGGCATTGAGAAAAAACCCGATACTGAAGTTGTCCCGAAAATAGGGTAATCATTTTCCTAACTCATAAAGCATTATTGATATAGCAGATTTAACGGCTAAAACTCTAATACATTAAACCTTAGATATTATCAGTAGTGTCCGGTTAGGTTTTTGCGGGTGGTCAGAATATCATTTGATTATAGAAATCGTACGAGTTGTCAAGGCTGTTTTTATACCAAGTTGCAATCGAACATATACTAAATGGGTAGGGAGGGCTTTAGCCCTCCGCTCTTTGGTCGGCCTAAAGGCCGACCTACCCGAGTGAGAAATTAGTATCATTTTGAATGCAACTTGGTATTACAACAGTCGCGGGATTCACTTTGTATTTTGATCTGTGCAATTATCTAACCGGACAACACTGAGATATTATGGAATTCCAGTTATTACAATTAATCGCAGGACTTATTCTTGGGTTACTGCTGGGTTGGGGTTTGGCAAGCCTTAAGTCCCGGAAAAGCCAAAAAACATCCGCCAGCAAAAACGAAAGTACCAGTTATCTCAAAGGGATAAACTATATGATCGCCCGGCAGCCGGATAAAGCAATCGCCGAATTCACTAAACTGGTACGGCTCAACCCCGATACAATAGAGATTTACTTAAGCCTGGGAAATTTATTTCGGGAACAAGGTGAAGTGGAAAGGGCTATCCGCCTGCACCAGAGCATTATCCTACGGCCTAATCTGGATGAGTCGATAAAATGTCAGGCATTGTTGGACCTGGGGTTGGACTATCAAAAAGCCGGGCTGCTGGATAGGGCAATCAGTACCTACCGGCAGGTTATCTCCCAACAGCCAGAGAACTTATTAGCCTACCAACAATTGGAGCGGTTGTATGAAGAAGCCAGGGACTGGTCAGCCGCTTATATGGCCCAACGCAAAATCTTGAGGCTCACGAAATCCAAGGATAAAAGCGTACTGGCTCACCTGCAGGTACAAATGGGCCGGGTTCATTATGAACAAAAAAACGTAAAAGAGGCGCTCAAACGCCTCAAAACCGCTATTGATCTGGACAAGGGCTGTAGCGAGGCCTACCTGTATATGGGGGATATATACCAAGCGCAGGGTAAGCTCAAGTCGGCTATATCCACCTGGGAAGATATGGTTAAATTGGGGCTTAACTTTAGTTGTCTGTCATATAGCAACCTGGAAGAGGCCTATCTGGCTCAAAATCAATACGATAAAATAAGGGAAGCCTATGAAAAAGTACTCGCCAAACATCCTGCCGACATACGCACTCGATTTGCATTGGCTCAATACTATCAACGGCTTGGAAAATCTGAACTGGCTCGTGAAGAGATCAAATCGGTTGCCAGGCTTGAGCCTC
>JAJRUU010000301.1 GCA_024277605.1 bacterium | reverse complement strand
CTAAAAAAATATTGCGATAAGCTAAAAAAGAATATTGTCGCCATCTCTCAAGCGGCATTAAACAAAATGTTTTCCTATTCCTGGCCGGGCAATGTACGTGAGTTAGAGAATATAATTGAAAATACGGTAGTCATGACCCAGGGGGAAATAATTGAAGATGTGGAGTTACCGGCTAACTCAGAGAGGGGGTCATTAAAGCTCCTCACTCGTAATCCACTGGAACTGGAAACATACTTAGATCAATGCGAACAGGATTATCTGTGCCAGATGCTCCGCCAATTTAACGGCAATATCAAGCAAGTTTCCGAACTAAGCGGTTTAAATCGCCGCACAATACATAATAAAATGAAAAAATATAAGCTGCGCAAAGAAGACTTCAAGCAAAAACAGTAATAATTATTCTCATTGGCACAAATAGGAAGCAATTTTCCCATTCTAAACAATCCGGCCTCACACGCCCATCTAGCGCCACTCACCAAAAAACAGGAATGGTTATTCCTATTTTTCAAGTTGATTCACCTACCAGCTTTTTAAGCCCTCTGCACTTATCTGTTTGATATAATACATATTTTATAAACACTTCACTTTTGGCATGCCGATTGCTCTTATTAACGGGCGAAGAGGAAATAAGGGGGTGAGAGAAATGGAAGCTGCCACATATCGGTATCTTAAGCGTCTTGCATCGTTACCCTTTATCTGGATGATGGTGCTGCCTATGGTGTTTTTAGATTTTTTTGCGGAGATATATCATCATATATGTTTTCCATTATATGAAATACCATTGATCAAACGCCCGAAGTATATAAAAATAGACCGGCATAAACTGGAGTACTTAAGCCCGACAGACAAGATAAACTGTGTTTATTGTGGATATGCGAATGGATTAATGCATTATTTGACGGAAATAGCGGGGGAAACTGAGAGGTATTGGTGTGGTATAAAACATGAGCAGTCTGCCGATTTTATTCCGCCAAAGCACCATGCAGATTTTATCGAATATGGCGACAGGCGAGCGTTTGAGAGAATATACGCTGTAGCGCCCACACCTAAGGCCGGAGCACAAAATCAGTGGGGTGGGTTTTTGGATAAGGTTTTACATGGAGGCTGGTAGGGTGAGCGTTAGCAACAAAAGTGCTCCCGGGAGGATTATATCATGAAATGCCCCTATCTAGAAGCCGAACCGGTAGTCAGGTGCCTGGCATATACGAATGGCATAAGGATTCTACGTAACAGTGAATTAGATGATTTATGCTCTACCAAACGATATGCGAATTGCTTGATCTATAAACAGCGGCTCAAAGAAGACGGGGAACGTTCAAATCCGAAAGGCCCGGTAGCGGGCTCTATTAAGTGAGTGAAACCGTAACCTTTAACTGTCGTAGAAATGAGGGATCGATCATGAACATCGTAAAATATGAACCAAGGGGCGTATGGGACCCGTTTACCGATGTATGGGACCTGCGCAACGAGATGGACAGAGTAATGGACACATTTTTTGGCGGCCATCCGACTAAAGCGGCCGTTACGGGTGTTTGGCAGCCGGCGGTAGACATCTACGAGGAGAAGGATCACTACACCGTCAAGGCCGAATTGCCGGGAGTAAAGTCAGGCGATATCAAAGTGTCGCTGACCGATAATACCCTGACCTTAAGCGGTGAGCGAAAGACCGAACATGAGGAGAAGCACGAAGGTTATCATCGTTTCGAGCGCTCTTACGGTAAATTCAGCCGCTCATTTAGGTTGCCTTCAGAGGTTAATGCCGATAAGGTCAAGGCCAAGCATAAGGACGGTGTACTGGAAGTCGAAATTCCAAAAAGCGAGAAGGCCAAAGCCAAGAAGATTGAGATCAATGTGGAATAAACTGTCGGCTTTTGTTAACAAAAAGAGGTTGGGGCGGCCAAAGCGTCCCAACCTCTTAAGGTGTAAGGATATGAACATAAATAAAATAACTGAATATACGTAATAGATTGGTGGTGTTGAATAATGGACGACTTAACAGAATTACTGGCAATACAACAAAAAATGGCGCAAACTGTAGATCGGCTACAGCAGGATAATGCCCGTGTGACCGATTGGGACTGGGTGTTCTTGCCTGAAAAATCAAGCGTTAATCAAAAGCTGAAAACATATATACCTGTGCGTGGCACTGCCCGAAAACAATACTCCCTAAATTAAGCTGAAAACACAAACAAACTCCAGGGCAAACGCCCTGTTAACTATAGATATACGCGACACCCAGGGTGGGTTGGAATAGCTGATAGACTTCCATCAGCTACCAACCCACTCTGGGGAGGCGAGCTTCGAATATTTGCAATTTAGTCCCAACCTGCTAAAATCACCTTGCACAATGAGTGTTTTCATTTACCAACAGGTTGGTAATATACGCTAGGAAGGTTGACTATTTATAAAACAATGTCAAAGCGTTTGCTCTTAGTAAACCCCTGGATTTATGATTTTACGGCGTACGATTTGTGGATTAAGCCCTTGGGGTTATTACAACTTGCCGCTATACTCGAGAAAAGCGGCTATGCAATTTAAGAAAAGCCGGGTTTAAACAAGCCGAAATAGGGGTATACCTTCTGCTGGGATTGCCCGATGCGCCGCTGGGAGAGACAATGGAAGCCATCGCCTTTGTTTTTTCTTGCGGTGCAAAGCCCATGCTTACCGGATATTCTCCCATTCCGGGAACCAAGCCCTGGGAGGAACATACTGCCTTATACAGCGCCACCGCCGATGAACCCTTATGGCATAACAACTCACTTCTGGGCTATTATCCTCAAAGAAGACCGGAGTTGCTTCAACTTAAACAGTTAGTGAACACCATAAATTTAGACTTGCAACAGGGGATCAATTTATTTAATAATGGTGGCTTGTCCAGGCAATTTCGCTCTATTACGGGCAAACATAAAACATAAAGTTATAGGACCAATTACAAGAGGAGGTAACTATGGGGGCTGATATAGAGGCCATTACCGAGAAGGTAAAGCAGCAGGGGGTTTTTGTTCAAAAGCTGTTAAGTGAGATGGATAAAGTGATGGTAGGCCAGCGCTATCTGATGGAACGATTAATAATCGGGCTATTGGCCGACGGACACGTGCTGGTGGAGGGAGTGCCGGGGTTGGCTAAGACTACTGCGGTAAAGGCGTTAGCCTCGGCAATAAAAGCTAAATTTCAACGCATTCAATTTACGCCTGATCTGTTACCGGCAGACCTGGTGGGCACTCAGATATATATCCCAAAGCTATCTGATTTTACGGTTAAAAAAGGCCCCATTTTCGCCAATATAATCCTGGCTGATGAAATCAATCGCGCCCCGGCCAAGGTACAGAGCGCACTGCTTGAATCTATGCAGGAAAAGCAGGTCACCATCGGTGAAGAAACCTTTAAGTTAGAGGAACCCTTTCTGGTTATGGCTACCCAGAACCCCATTGAACAGGAGGGTACTTATCCGTTACCCGAAGCACAAATCGACCGCTTTATGTTCAAACTCAAAGTGACCTATCCGAGCAAGCAGGAAGAGCGCGAGATCATGACCCGCATAGCTGCCCGGCAAAAAATTGAGATCTCAGCAGTAGTTGACCCCACGGAAATCATCCAGGCCAGACACGTTGTGGATCAGGTTTATTTGGATCACAAGATTGAGGATTACATCATAGACTTGGTATTTGCCACCCGGGAACCGCAGGTGTATAAGCTGGATGGGTTGGAACGCTTCATCGAATATGGGGCATCCCCCAGAGCCTCTATTTACATTAATCAGGCGGCAAGAGCGCAGGCATTCCTTCAGGGTAGGGGCTATGTAACCCCACACGACATTAAAACCGTCGGTCGGGATATTCTGCGCCACCGTCTGATTCTGTCATATGAGGCTGAGGCTGAGGACATCACCACCGATGATGTTATCACTCAAATTTTCGATAAAATCGACGTCCCCTAGCAGGCATGGCCTGCCCTTTTGATTTGGCAGTAACTTTAAGTTTTTTGTTCATGCGCTTAAACTTATAATCACAAATAAAAAATGGACCCCGTCCCCCATGATATCAGCGGAACTATTTAAACAAATAAAAGCCATCCAGTTGCGCACCAGTTACCTGGTGAATGATATATTGGCCGGGGAGTATACCAGCGCCTTCAAGGGCCGGGGTATGGAGTTCGAAGAGGTGCGCGAATACAGAATCGGGGACGATGTGCGCAATATAGACTGGAACGTCACCGCCCGCATGCATAATGTGCCCTACGTCAAAGAATATCGCGAAGAGCGTGAGCTCACGGTGATGTTACTGGTAGATGTCAGCTCCTCCGGGGAATTTGGCTCGCATGACAAATTAAAGAATGAGGTGGCTGCCGAAGTGGCCTCTATCCTGGCTTATGCGGCTATTAAAAGTAATGACAAGGTGGGTTTGATCGTCTTCTCAGATAAAATCGAGCGCTATATCCCCCCCAAAAAGGGGCGCAGCCATATATGGCGGGTAATCCGCTCAATTTTGACTTTTAAACCGGAGGGCAGCCAGACGGATATATCCGTTCCGCTTGAGTTTTTAACCAAGGTGGCCCATCGTAAGACAGTTAGCTTCTTAATCTCGGATTTTATTGCCGAGGGCTTTAAAAAACCCTTACAAATGGCCAAGAAAAAGCATGACCTGATTGCGGTTTCAGTGGTTGACCCGCGCGAGCTGGAATTCCCTGCTGTCGGGTTTATCGAGCTTGAAGACGCCGAAACCGGTGAGACTATGTTGATCGATACCTATGACAGCGCCACTACTAAAGGATTTAAGGCATTAAATGAGAAACAACTCACCGAGCGAGAACGATTCTTCCGCTCCTTAAATGTCGACCATATCATGATTCGCACCGATCGCTCTTATATTGACCCCATCGTACGCTTTTTTTTAAGGCGGGAGAAGAGGTCATAGTGTCGGTAAGAATAATTAGCTTCATAATATCGTTGTCTCTGGTTATAAGCCTTTCGGGTTGCAAAAAAGAGGCCGCCTCCGACACCGAGGTACAAGCACAACCTCCGGTTGCGGTACAATCCGCTATGCCCACCGCTGAAAAACAACAATACATTATAGATATTAAGCCCTTAGAAAAACTTAAAATAGATTATGTGTGGTGGGCTTGCGTAATAGGCGGTGTGGTCATAGTGCTTTTGCTGATTTTAGGCGGGATCATCTATTACCGGAGGAGAAAAAAGATACAGGAAGTGGTTATCAAACTCCCTCCGCATGAGGTTGCCCTGACCGAGTTAAATAAATTAAGAGCCATGAAATGTGCTGATGCTAAAGCCATCAAAAAACTCTATTTTGAGCTATCGGAAACCTTCCGGCACTACCTGGAAGGGCGCTATGGCTTCCCGGCTACGGAGTGGACTTCTGAGGAAATCACTTATCATATAAACCGTACCCGGGATTTGAATTTCGAGCTAAAGGAGCAATCTAAATCATTTCTATCTAATACGGATCTAGTGAAATTTGCTGAATATTTGCCGCAGGAAGCGCAAATTCAAGAAGAACTCAACCGCGCCATTTCGTTTGTGGAAGCTACTAAAGAGGTAATCGTGGAGGGATCACAAGCAGATGCGCTTTGAAAACAGCTGGTTGCTCTTGCTGGGAGTAATCCTTCCGTTTATTATCTACCATTACCTTAAGCGGAATTACGCCGGGAAGCTGAAGTTTTCAAGTCTCAACACCCTGAAGCAGTTACCGCCTTCAAAGTCGGTCTACCTGCGGCATTCGCTGATCGTGTTGCGCAGTTTATGTATTCTGCTCTTGATAGTGGCTATAGCCCGGCCTCAGTCTGGCAAAAAGACCACTGAGATTATCAGCGAAGGGGTGGATATTATGCTGGTGCTGGATACCTCCGGCAGTATGCAGGCCCTGGACTTCGAGATTGAAGGTGAACGCATAAACCGCCTGGAAGTGGTAAAGAAGGTCGTGGCTGATTTTATAGCCGGACGGGAAAACGATCGCCTGGGGATGGTGGTTTTTGCTGATCAGGCATTTACTCAATGCCCGCTCACCCTGGATCATGGGGTAATGCTCGAGTTTCTGGATAAGGTGCAAATCGGAATGGCCGGCGACGGCACCGCTATCGGATCGGCCATCGGTACCGCCGTAAAACGCTTAAAAGACATCAAAGCTAAATCCAAGGTGGTTATCCTGCTCACTGACGGGCGCAATAACAGTGGGCGGCTAACCCCGGAAAAGGCAGCCGAAATTGCTCATAAATATGGTATAAAAATCTATACTATCGGAGCAGGCACCAAGGGGCAGGCCCCTTTTTTAGTAAATAGCTTTTTTGGCAAGCGCTACGTTTATCAACGGGTTGACTTAGATGAAGACACCCTGAAGCAGATTGCCGATATATCAGGTGGGCAATATTTCAGGGCTACTGATACTGAGAGCTTAAAAAAGATTTATACTAAAATTGATAAAATGGAAAAAAGCGAGGTCAAGGTCAAGGAATACATGGAATATAACGAGCTTTTTTAATGGCCATTACTCTTTGCCCTGGGAGCTTTATTGCTTGAAATAGTACTGGCTAATACACGGTTCAGGAAGATTCCGTGAGGAAAAAATGCAATTCGGTAATCTAAATTATTTATATCTATTATGGCTGCTTCCGGCATTGGTGTTATTCTATATCTATGCTTTCAGGGCCAAGGATAAAGCCATAGCTGCTTTTTGCAGCCTTAATTTAAGCGGCAAACTAATGTCCAGGGTCAGCCGTAGTCGGCAGAAATTCAAAGCGGTATTGCTTATAATGGCGGTATTATTCATTTTACTGGCGCTTGTCCGCCCCAAGTGGGGATTCAAATGGGAAGAGGTCAAACGCCGCGGGGTGGATATAATCATCGCCCTGGATGTATCACAGAGCATGTTGGCTGAGGATATAAAGCCTAATCGCCTAATGCGCGCCAAGCGGGAGATAACCGACTTGCTTCAAATCATGGAGGGTGACCGTATAGGCCTTGTAGCATTTGCCGGCGCCAGCTTTGTACAATGCCCGCTTACTTTAGATTATGGGGCGGTCAGCATATTTCTTGATTATTTAGATACCGATTTAATCCCGCTGCAAGGCACGGCCCTGGCCCAGGCTATTCATACCTCTATCGAGGCCTTCAGCGACCGGGAGAAAAAGTCCAAGGCCATTATTTTAATCACCGATGGAGAGGGCCACGAAGGAGATGTTATGGCGGCGGCGAATGCAGCCAAAAAGGAAGGTATAAAAATATTCGCTATCGGTATCGGCAAAGAAGGCGGCGTTCCCATTCCACTGCCCGGTAAAAGCGGCGGCTTTAAAAAGGATGCTCGTGGTGAGCTTATATTAACAAAACTGGATGAGACGACCTTGCAGAGAATAGCCCTTACCACCGGCGGAAGCTACGTGCGTTCGGTTACCGGCAACCTGGATCTGGAGGAAATATACCGGCGGGGCATCCAGACGAAATTAGAGGAAAAAGAGCTAAAGAGTACCCGCCGCAAACGCTGGGAAGAACGCTTCCAGTGGTTTGCGCTGGCGGCCTTTATTCTGATAGTCGGAGAGGCGTTATTCAGTGAGAAGAAACGGGTTAAACCAAATGCTTAAGGATACCCTTAAAAAGCTGGCCAGCATCTGTTTTGTAATCAGTATGTTAAGTGCAAAAGCGGTATCCGCCGAAATGTTGAGAAGCAAGGTAAAGCGGGGTGCTGAGTACTATGAGCAACAACAATATGATAGAGCCCTCAAGGATTTCATCGACGCCCAGATTGAGGCCCCTGAGGATGCTCAAATAAACTATAACACGGGGAATGCATACTATAAGCTGCATAACTATGAGGAGGCGCTTAAGAGTTATTTAAATGCGGCTGCAAAAGCAAAAGATGTTAAACTTAAAGGAAAAGCATATTATAATATAGGCAATAGCGTATATCGGCAAGGGAAGCTTCAGGAGGCGCTAGCCGCCTACCAAAAGACATTGGAACTTGACCCCGAAGATGTGGATGCTAAAAGGAATTTAGAATTTGTACGGCAAAAAATAGAGCAACAGAAAAATCAGAAACAACAAAGCCAGGAACAAGAGAAATCCGAAGAAGAACAACAAGAACAAGGAGGGCAAGAGAAATCCGAAAAATCTAAAGAGCAACAGCAGAAAGAGCAAGGAAAAAAACAGCAGCAGGCTAAAGATAAGCAGCAAGGCCAAAAGGGGGAGGAGCAAACGCCTCAGGCTGCCGGAGCCAAAGACGAAGATACTAAAGAAAAAGAACAAGCTCAAACAAAAGCCGCCCAGGCCGCCCAGAAAATAAGCGATGAAGAAGCCCAGCGCTGGTTGGATTCACTAACTGAGGATAAACGGGAATTTATAAAGCAACAAATGCAGGCCCAGCCCGGCAAGGGCCATTCTTCCGCTAAAGACTGGTAACCGGCCACAGGCAGGGGTCAATGACCACAGGCTGGATTATTTAAACAACTGTATAAAAGAATTAGGACGCAGATTCTCATGATTTTAAAGAAATGATCTGCGTTTATCTGCGAAAATCTGCGTCCCGTTTCTTATTGCCCATATAGTAAAAAATGACTCGTCTATCGAACAAATTACTTTTATTTCTTGGCCTGCTGGCTATTCCGTTAATAGTCCAGGCGGCGCAGGTCCGCCTCACGACTTCGCTGGATAAGACTGAGGCCACCACCGAGGATACGATTATACTGACTGTAGCGGTAGAGGGTACCCGGTCCACTCCCCGGCCGGTGTTGCCTGCGGTGGATGGGCTTAATATACAATATTCCGGCAGTTCGTCTGAATTCAGAATCGTAAATGGGGCAAGTTCCTCCCGCATTACATATAGTTACATTATATTGCCGCTGCGCGAGGGTAATTTTTCTGTCGGCCAGGCTTATATCGACTATGAGGGGCAAAGGATTAAAAGCCAACCCGTGCAGTTTAAAATTTTATCCGCCCGGGAGCAACCGCAAGAAGCCAAAACCTTATTTTTAGAAGCCGATGTATCTAACAAAACCCCTTATTACAATGAGCAGATACTCTACACCCTCCAGTTCGGTCGCATGGTTGATGTGGCCAATGCCAATTTAGATGCCGCCGATTTTAAGGATTTCTGGACTGAAGAGTTGGGCGATCAGCAGCAATTTAAGCGAGTTGTCGGGGGGCACACTTATCTTATAACCGAAATAAAGAAGGCTCTCTTTCCTGCCAAAACCGGTAAATTAATCATCGAACCGGCTACCATAAGCTGTCAGGTTATCCTTAAATCAAAACGCCGCAGGAGCCCGTTTGGAAATCGTATGTTTGATGATTTTTTCAGCGATTCACCTTTTTCCCATCGCACAAAAACCAAAATTTTACGCTCCCAACCCATAGAGATTAATGTAAAACCTCTCCCTGAAGCAGGCAAACCGGCACATTTTTATCCGCTGGTGGGTCAGCTTGCGCTAAAAACCGATAACTCAAAGCAGACTTTACAGGTGGGTGATTCCACCACATTAACCCTGGAGGTGACTGGTAATGTAAATATAAGGGATGCGCAATTGACGGCTCCCGCGAATTTAACCGATTTCAAAATTTATGATGATAAGCCTAGTATAAATATCTTAAAGCAGGGAGATACTATTATAGGACAGAAGATTTTCAAAAAAGCGCTGGTACCGCAAAAATCCGGTGGGCTTGCCATACCAAGCTTCAAGATTCCCTATTTTGATCCAAAAAGCGCCAGCTATAAAATAGCCAAAAGCAAAGCCATTAAGTTGCAAATATCTCCCGCAACCGAAAGAGAAACGCTTCACGAGGCCATGCTGCCTGGGGATGTGTCACGCAAAAAGGCTATTAAAATCCTGGGACGCGATATTCTGCCGATTTACACAAGAGCAAATGCCATAGAAGATAGTCGGCTTAAATCTGGGGATTATCTTATTTATATTCTAGCATTCATTTTCCCGGGGTTTATGTACCTTACCCTCTTTTCTGTTAACATGCGTAAGGAAAAACATGAAAAGGACACGAGTATCCTCAGAAAGAAAAATGCCCACAAAAAAGCGCTGTCCAGTTTAGAGGCTGCTTCTGCGGCTTTGAAAAAGGGAGATCAGCCTGAATTTTATGCCGAGGTATCCAGGACGCTAAAAGAATATTTGGGAGATAAACTTAACTTATCCGGCGCCGCCCTCACCCCTCAGGAGGTGGAGGCTAAATTAGATGCTGCCGGACTGAAAGGGGAGCTGATCGAACAGCTCAAAAAATTACTGGAGCAATGTGAATCATGCCAGTTCGGCTCCGTATCCACCAAGCAGACAGAATGTCACGCAGTATACAAAGATACAAAGCACATACTCAAAAAGCTGGAAAAGCTGTTGAGGAATAAATAATGTACCTGGCCAAAAAACTTATTACAGCTTGTCTTTTATTTACCGTGGCTATGCTGTGCAACCTACCCCCTGCTGTGGCTCAAAATGCCCCTCAATTGGATGCAAACTCAACGTTTTTTAAGGCAGGTGAAAATTATAATGCGGGCAAATACCAGGAAGCGGCTAAATTATATGAAAGTGCGCTTAATGAAAAGCAGAATGGCTATTTATACTATAACCTGGGTAATGCTTATTTTAAGATGAATAAACTGGGGTTGGCGCTCCTCAACTATCGCCGGGCACAACGGCTGATCCCCCGTTTTGAAGATTTGATAAGCAATTTACAATATGCCCGGGAAGAGGCTAAAGACAAAATTGAAAGCAAGGGATACACTCAGGCCAAAAAGCGAATTTTCTTCTGGTATTACCTGTTTAATAAAAAAGAATTAATCACAGCCTTTCTGATTATTAATTTTATATTCTTCTTCTTAGCCGGGATTTATATTTATGCAAAAACCGATGTCTTGAAATGGCTTATGGTTGTGCTGGCTATCGTTTATTTTAGCTTGGGCGCTAGCGTGCTAACCCGAATATACCAGGAAAGTAAGATCACCGAGGGTGTGGTTACAGCACAAGAGATAGCCGTCAGATCGGGCTATGGAACAAACAATGTTGTCTTGTTCAAACTCCATGAAGGCGCAGAGTTTATGGTTAAAGGTATAAAGGCTGATTGGTTTAAAATTGAACTGGCGGATGGCAAAAAAGGTTGGATTCAGAATTCTGGGGCGGAGATAATCTAGCCCGAAAAATTCGGGTCTTGTTATGGGCAAATCGATATTTAGTTGAAAATTATAAATTTTTCAGGGTACCCATAATTTTTCACCAAACCATCATCCTTGCGCATTATTAATGCCACTTGTGCTTTTATAATGAGTACAATCGTGGAGAAAGAAGAGCAGCCTCTATTGTGTCCTTTATGTGGAAAAGAAGTAACCCATCAATTGCAGGGGAAAAAGCGCAGCTTCAGACACTGCCTAACCTGCGACCTCATTTTTGTTCCGCCAGCCGAGCACCCCACCCCTGAAGAGGAAATTCAGCGCTATCGACAACATAATAACTCTGTAGATAACCCCGGTTATGTGAGCCTGCTTTCTGAGGTGTTAAACCTTGTCCAACGTTTTGGCCCTGCTGAAGGAAGTCTGCTCGATTATGGCTGCGGGCATGAGCCGGTGTTTGTAGGTATGTGTAAAGAGGCCGGATATGAGGCTTTCGGTTATGACCCTTATTTTCAAAAAGAACTGCCGAACAGCTCGAAATTCGACATAATCACCTCTGTCGAGGTTTTTGAACATTTCCGCACTCCGGCAAGTGAAATTCAGCGTCTTATATCACTGCTTAAACCCGGCGGTATGCTGGCCATACGGACATTGTTACACCATGGAGAGGGGGATTTCATCTGCTGGTGGTATGCGGTTGATAACACCCATATTTCTTTTTATAGCCGTCAGACATTTTTGTGGATTGCCGAAAATTTCCAGCTTAAGATTCTGTCTTCAGATAATGAAAAGCTACTGCTTTTCACCCCCATCTAGTGTCATGGCAATCGTGAAATATTTAATAAAAAGTAGGTTGGGTAGAACGAAGTGAAACCCAACCTACTTTTATGCCTGACTCTCCACCCGGCTTAAACACAGCCGCCCGGCGGGCATTCATGCCACTGCTGCACCATCATCTCCGCTTCATCGGTCGGTGTATCGGATAACTTGGTACGGATATCCTCATCATAATGAACATCCGGGTTACCATTAATTTTTATGGTTCCGCCAGCAACAGCGCCGTAAATAGTGGCATTTCCGGAAATCTCAATCTCCGCATTCGGGGCGTAGACCGCCGCCGACAAAGCCGCATTACCCGAAATCTCCACTTCGCCTTCATCATGCTCGTTGTACAGGTAAATCCTCAAATTGGAGGCATTATCGTCGGTGTTGAGGATGGCGTTGCCGTCCAGCTCCAGTTCGGCGTCATCATACAGATAAATAATTACCTCGCCGTTGATTACCAGCTTGGAATTTCCCATCATCTCCAGCTCTTCCAGGTAATAGACCCCTGAATCCAAGGTCAGCACTTCATTGCCCTTTAATTCCAGCTCCACCCATTCATCCTCGCCGTCTTCATCGTCCAGGGCCCAGGCCGGAATGGAAGCGTTGTTGTTGTCTATCTGGGCATTACTCACCGCATAGGAGAGGTCGGCATTGCAATCACAAACCGGCTTGTTGAAGATATTGTTTTCGGTTAAGACACCATTGATATTGATCGAATTCTGCAAAGTACGGCCCAGGGTCACGTCGCCATTTACCGTAGCATTGGGGTTACCGGAGAGTTCGCCTTCCGCATCTACATTTCCGTTAATTGTAGCCCGACCGAGATCGATATTACCCACACTGCCTATATCGCCCATACTGCCGGGGGTTTGGGCAGCATAGCCGCCGTCTTGCGAGTTGTAGCTGTCGGTAGCAAAGTTACCGTTTATCTCGAAGATCGGGTCGCCGTCAGCGTCATTGTGATCACTATTATCATTATGCCCCGGTTCTTCGTGGTAGTCATCATCGTCATGGTGGTCATCGTCATGATCCCGATCTCCGCCGCAGGCACAGAGCGATTTTACAAAAACAGGATCGAACTGGGAGTCTATCTCGAGTTCCAATAGGCGGGTTTCTTCGCCGTAAGTACCGGCCACGGTAAGCGTACTGTTGCCGTTGGGGTTATAGGTCAGCCCTACATTAAAGCTGCCCGCTTCTCCATTGGGCAGGGTAACGTCTTGGGATTGAGCAAATGTGTTCAGTTGGGGGTCCCAGGAATACCAATTGTCCCACCGACGCAGAATGTTCCTTGCGTATGCAACTCCCATTTCAGCCACATAGAGGGATTGCGCATTTTCAACCGCATTCTCAGCCTTGGAAGCCTCATCCGTACTTCTGGACATTAACACGGCGGCTCCCAGCGAAAGTACGGCGGTTATGACAATAGCGCCGACAATCGCAAAGCCTTCCTCCTTTTTCATGATTCTTCTTAACATATTAAACACCTCTCTTTCTTTGTTGTTTGTTATCTGTTTCTGGGTTGTGCTGAAGCATTAAAATCCCGGGTTTCTATAACCGCGGTGCTTTGATCGGGATATGTTTCTACCAGTTGCAATTGCATAGCTACGGTAACCAGGTTATTGGCCAGGTTGTCCGTAAAGGTCAGATCGGCTACATTAAGCGAAATCCCCTGTTCCATATAATCGCCCAGCAGGATTTGATCCGCTGCACCGTCATTCTTGTAAAATTCGCCCTGTAAATGTCCAGTGAACGGATTGTTGCCTACCGACCAATAACTATGGCTGCCGATTGCAGTAGATTCAATCAGCAGATAATTACTGGCTCCGCCTTCCACATCATCTATGGTAATAGTTTCAGCCTCACGCAGGTCTTTCACTATATCATGTAAAATCAGGGATGCTTCTTGCTGGAGCGCATTTTGGGCCTCATTGTAGCCGAACATATCCTCTACATTGTGGGCAAATACATAAAACCCCAATAGCACCATGGAGATAATAATCATGCTTATCATAAGTTCTACCAGGGTAGAGCCCTTTTCATTTCTTAGATACATAATCAAATCCTTACTTAGCCTTTACGCTGTAAATTTCTATCGCACCAAAATTTACTGCCGAACCGGTGGCCGGGCTTACCTGAACCGTAACCAACAGACTGTTTGTGGGCCCGGCATCCGGGGTGGAGAAGTCATCATCCAGTACATAACTTGCTTCAGTCTGCCTCCGATAGTCGTTAAAACCGGCAATCGGATCTTCATCGAGCGGGGCGCCCACTAAAACCTCGACAGCCGCAAAGAGTTGAGGATTCAGCGTTTCCATCTGTTGTTGGGCAAGCACCACCGCCTGCCTGCGTCCACCACTGTTGGCCGTAAATGTCCGGCTACTGATATATGTATAGGCAAAAGCCAAGGCCACCAAGGCAAACAAAACACTGGCCACCAGCGCTTCAATCAAGGTAAATCCGGCTTCAGTCTTTAATTGACCAAATATATTCTTTTTTCTGCGTTTGCTGTTCATCTAAAGCACCTCTCCATGTCTGTCGGGGGTTCATAATAACCCCATTCAACGATTAATAGTCACGAAATTCCTCGAATGAGCTATCCCATGTTTGCCGAGGATTGCCGACAGCATTGTATGAGCAGATCAAGGTGTCGGTAACGACATATATACCGTCTATTCCCCGTGCACTTACAGTACAGCTATCAGCCGCTACATTAGTAATCCGGAACTCAAAGTTGGGAGCCTCTCCGGTATCCACTGTTTCATTGTCCACCGTATAAAGACCGTTACCGACGCCGATATTCACCCAACCGGCGGGGGTTCCCGCTACACAACTTCCAGTCCGTTCGCGGGCAATTTTCTCAGCGGCTATCAGGGAACTTATGACAGCCTTGGCGCTTTCCGCACCACTGACCCTCATCTGCCGCATGTAACTTGGATAAGCCACCGCCGCCAAAATACCCAGCACAACCACAGTTATCATCATCTCAATCAGCGTAAAGCCATCGTATTTTTTTAACATAGTTACCTCGCTGTGCATCGAAAGATACAACTTTACCCTTAAAACATGCAATATCTGTACCTTTAATGTGCTGGATGTTGTTTTAAATGGTATCGCCCCGGCAGGGGTTGTCGATATGATTAGCTATAAGGCTATCTGATTGAAAAGTGACGTTTTTATTGATGGGGCATGGCATTGCAAAACACAAGCCGACGGAAATGGGGAGGGGGAGACTCTTTGGCTTGCCTTAAAATAAAAAGGGGGTATTTGTATTATCGGGTGTTTATTTCCGATTGCTGGCGGACAGGTTGTCGATTTTGGCTATGATCCGGCTGCTGGAATGCCCGGGAAGGATCGGAACACGCACTACTTTGCCGCCGGCTGCCTCTACCGTATCCCGGCCCACAATGTTATCATGCCCCCAGTCGCCCCCCTTGACCAATACATCGGGAACTGTTTCTTTAATGATTTCATCCGGGGTGAGTTCATCGAAGATAACTACATAATCCACCATCTCCAGCGCCGCTACAATTTCAGCCCGTTCGGCTTCCGGCAGGATGGGCCGCAGATCCCCCTTGTTGGCCCGAACCGAAGCGTCGCTGTTTAAGGCTACGATCAATACATCGCCCTGCGCTTTAGCGGTATAAAGCAACTGCAGGTGACCCCGGTGGATAATATCATAGCAGCCGTTGGTGAATACGGTTTTCCGCTGGGATGCTTTAAGCCGGGTGATGATCTGCTTTAGTTCTGTACGGGATTTTATTTTGTCTTTCAACGGCTTACTTTTTTTCCAGCACGATTTTATGGTTTACCAGCGAGATTTCCCTGATACCGGCCGCTACCACTTTCTGCTCGCCGGTTATGCTGCATAGATAATACTTGCCGTCCTCAGGCCGCATAATATCCACATCCTCTAAGATTAATTCTTCCTTGCCGTCCCGATATAAATAAACATTCGCCTCACACATATTGCTCTCATTAAGCCTGAATTACTCATGAAAAGGATCAAAACCTTGAGAAAACCTTTTTAGCAGGCATGGCCTGCTTTATTCAAGGATCATGTTACCACGAAAGCTTATAGATAGTTCGTAAAGTTAGCGAAAGCCTTTAAAAAAAGGGGGCTATGTCCCCTTTAGTATAAGTGACCGTGGTCATGTTCCTGGCCTGCTTTATGGGTATGGGTATCAACATGGTGATG
>JAJRUU010000047.1 GCA_024277605.1 bacterium | reverse complement strand
CTTTCCACTCTAAGGTGGATAGATCATGGCATAAATCCCAGAGCAAATTGAAATCGAAAAAGTCTTTTTTGGGGTCAATCATCCTGATATACCTAATGTTTTTGTACCATTAAAATTTTTTTACCGGACAGTAGTGATAAAGGAAACAAAACGATAAAATGAGATTCTTAAAACACGAAACCCATATTAAGTTTATTTCGCTACGTTACTGGTCTCTTATGATTTCCGCCACCCTGATTTTGACGGGTGTTGTCTCCCTGATTGTAAGGGGCGGTCCCAACTATGGGATAGATTTTACCGGGGGCACCTTGGTGCAGGTTAAGTTTTCTGCTGCTGAGTTTTCCATAACTAAACTAAGGGATGCATTGGGCGAGCTTGATCTGGGGGATTATCTTATCCAGCAGTTTGGTGATCGCGAGGATAACGAAGTCCTTATTCGGGTGGAAGGACCTTCCTCTGGTATAGAGGGCTTAAGTGATAAGATCAGCCAGAAGCTGGCCTCGGTTTATACCAAAGATGGCTTCGAGGTGCGGCGGGTAGAGATGGTAGGCCCCCAGGTGGGGAAAGACCTGCGGCGCAAGGGAATTCTGGCGATTGTGTATGCCATGCTGGGCATTCTGTTATATATAACCTGGCGTTTTGAACTCAAGTTTGCGGTAGCGGCGATCATTGCCCTGCTTCATGATATTATCATCACCGTGGGCGTTTTCTCTTTACTCGACCGGGAGTTTACCCTGGCGGTGGTAGCGGCCTTACTTACGATTGCCGGTTATTCCATTAATGATACCATTGTGGTATTTGACCGCTTCAGGGAAAACATGAGGTTGATGCGGCGCAAGGGTTATGAAGAAATGCTGGACAGCAGTATCAACCAAACCATCTCCCGTACGGTGCTGACTTCTTTAACCACGCTTTTGGTAACAGTTTGCTTGCTACTGTTGGGCGGCGATGTGATCTATGACTTTGCGTTGGCGCTGACTGTTGGAGTGGTGGTGGGTACCTATTCCTCTATATTTGTGGCCAGCCCGGTGGTGTTCACTTGGCATACTATAGTGCAACAACGTTAAAAACACCCAGGTAGAACAGGTAGTAAACCAGCCGTTTCCGGTAAAAAGCGCAGCTAATAAGACCACCCTTATGAATTTCATGCCAAGTTGCAATCAAACGTATACTAAATAGATAGGGGGGGCTTTAGCCCTCCGCTCTTTGGTCGGCCTGAAGGCCGACCTACCCGAGTAAGAAATTAGTATCATTTTGAATGCAGCTCCCGCTTTTGACCGCAGGGTCATGGACCCGAGGTCAACAGGGGGCGGTGAATAGTTATATAATTATGCAATAAGTTGTATGAACATGCCCATGTTCCCTACCACAGACTTTCCTCGACCCTGATCAGTATCACATCCCCCTGAATAACTTCCATTGTCTGTATTTGGCGGATAGCCTTCTGAATATTTTTCTCTTGCGATTTATCCACTATTATCACCAACGGAATCAGCTGTCCCCGCTGTCGATTTCCGCCGCGTTGCTGTAACACCGACATAATATTAATATCGTTTTTCCCAAATACTCCGGCTATTTTTTCTAATACCCCCGGGTGATTCTGAACGGTTAACCGGAGGTAGTATTCACTCTTAAGGCTTGCCATAGATTTTATGGGCATGCGTTTGATCTTGCGCGGAAAGTATACCGTGTTATGCGTAGCGACGTTTATAATATCGAACATAATAGCGCAGGCGGTGGGGTACTTACCGGCTCCAGGGGCGCTGAATCCTCCCTGCCCGCGCAACTCATCATCGATCTGAATGCCGTTCTCCACCCCCTCCAGCCGGGCGATCATGTTGTCTTTGGGTACTAAGCAGGGGTGCACTCTGGCCTCTATCCGGCCATCTTCACACTTGGCGATACCCAATAACTTAATCCGATAATTCAGCTCACTGGCAAATTTAATGTCCTCTAATGAGATATGGCGGATACCCTCGGTGAAAATATCCTGCCGCCGAATGGAGCAGCCAAAGGCTAAAATACATAAAATGGCCAGCTTATCGGTGGTGTCATAGCCGTCGATATCAAGCGAAGGGTCTTCTTCGGCATAGCCTAATTCCTGCGCATTTTTTAGCGCCACATCCAGTTGCTGCTGGTGTTCTTCCATCTGGGTGAGGATATAATTGCAGGTACCGTTAAATACGCCTACCAGGGTGTTAATACTGATGGCCGAGGATAAGCGTTCGATAATATCCTGAAAACCGGTGACCGCCGCCCTGAATCCCAAATAACAATTGCTGCGTAAGGCCTGCCGGAAAACATTGCCTCCCTCCACCGCCAGCACCGCTTTATTGGCGGTAATCACATGCTTTCCTTTTTTCAATGCTTCCAGGATGTAATCTTCAGCCGGTTGTACCCCTCCAATAACCTCAATTACGGTATTTATTTCTATATCGTCCAGTATATCCCGGGGATTATCGCTGAGTAACCCAGGGTCGACCTTAACCGGGCGGGATTTGGCTACATTGCGCACCACGATCTTTTTAAGTGTAAGTGTTACACCGTACTTTTGCTCTAATTCAGCCCCCTGGCGCTCAAGCAACTCTACTACGCCACTGCCCACCGTACCCAGGCCGAACATACCAATAATCAGGTTTTTACCGTTCATGTTATTCCTCGTTTTATTAATTTAGAATTATCAACAGAATCAGCGACATTATTATTCATTTTACCTTTATTGTCAATATATACTGCTGCTGATTCGGGGGGACTAGTTTTATAACTGTCATTCTGAATGGAGCAAAGCGGAGTGAAGAATCTAGTGTCGTGTCAATCGTGAAAAATTTAATAAAATGTAGGTTGGGTTGAGGAACGAAACTTAAACATTATCAGTGGCATTGTTGGGTTTCACTTCGTTCTACCCAACCTACTTTTATGCTGGGTGATATTATATACCACCCCAAACCCAACCCTACTGCCAATACCTATCTTCCACATCCCAGTCAGTCAAAGTTACTTTATTGGCCCGTTTTTTTCGCCAATAACTGATGAGAAAAATCAAGGTGATGATAAACCATATCCCGGTGCTGCTGCCAATTATCGGCAGCCAGCTGAATTTGAAGCGCAGATGCGCCAGCCACTCTTCTTCTAACTCCACTAAACCTAACCCATAGGTTTGCTTTAATACCTGCTCAAACGACCTGCCCTTGGCATATTCCCGAATAAATTGGTGAAAGCCTTCGGCTCCCTTTTTATCAAGCAGGTATGCCACCAGATAAAAACTCTGGGCATAGGCCAACGCCGCCGCTTCAGGCTCAAGCGGGAAGTCTTGAGTCAATTCCCTTAAGGGAATTAATCTGCCGCTGAGTACGCCTTGCGTTATATTAGCCATGCGATTAAGATCCCATTCTTTGGCTTCATACATTGCCAGGCCTTCATTTAACCAGCGGGGAATATCTACCCCGCCGAATGCCCGGCCTACTACAATATGCGTCAACTCATGCCTGAAAGTAATCAGAATATCCTGCTCCAGCCCCCTAATAGCCCGCGGAGAGTTAAGCAGTATCAGGTTTAATCCGGGATAGGCCAGCGCACTGGCCCAGCTGGGGGATTTATCTTGCTGCGGCTGTAGTTTTTGGAATTCTGCCCTTGAGGGGGCAATATATACCCTTGTGTTTGCCTCTGACTCCCAACCCAAATCAGCGATAATGTCCTGTCTTGCCAACTCCGCCCGACCGATCAGGTATTCGGCGATGTTGCTGTCGGCCGCTTGATAGAAGAAGCTAAAATGTGGGGTCTGCTGTTTTAAATATTCCGCAGCCCAGGCAGGGCTGATTATTATGCTGCTTAATAACAATAATAAGGGAAAAACCATCCCGTTTAAAAATAAGCGGCGCTGTAAGCGGCTGATTTGTGCATCAGGTGGGTGATTACTATGCTTTTTGGCTCGCATGGTCTGCTTGCTTCCGGTGGTTATAAGAGTCAATAAATGTAAATATTACAAAAAAAAATAAAAAAAAGTTCATTTTTCCAATAACGACTATATGTAGCGTGTGTTAGTTAAAACATACACACATACAGTGCAATACGATGTGCACTCAGCAGAAGGTATAGGCTTTTCAGTCACTTTCCCAGCGCTGAACATATTTTTCGACTTGACTTTAAGTGGGGCGAAGTGCATACTTGTGTCATGAAGTGGGATAAAGTGGGATAAAGTGGGATAGGTAAGAAGTGGGATATAAAAAATAATTTTTTTTTGAAATAATGATAAAGGTTTTTTTAAGTTTGTTTATGTGAGGATCCAGTAGATCAGAAATATGGGGCGCAACTATAGAAGTAAATGGTGCAGCTATTATTGTAGAGAAAATATTCATTTTATTTGGGAGAGGTAAAAAGTTTTATGGATACACTTATTGTGAGTATAACATAATATTCGCAAGCTTGTCAAATAATTATTAATAACCCGGGCTTTATGTAGGTACAAAATCAATGTTTAATGGAAAACATGAAAACACACTGGATAGCGGGTTGTTCAATATAGCCCAAACAAGCGTAGAAAACAATTCCCTGTTAAACAATCTGCTCCTCGTGTCAAGGGATGATCGCAATGGCGGGTGGGCAAAATTGGCCTTGAGTATAGTAAGGGGCAAACTCAATGTTCAGCAGCAGTTATGAACACACCATAGATACTAAGGGACGCCTAAGCATTCCTTCTAGGTTTAGGGAAACCTTACTCCAGCAGTATAATTCTAATAATATAACTTTGATTGTTCAAGGAGGCTGCTTACTGGCCTATCCTCAGTCAGTATGGGAGAGGCTGCTGGAGCAGTTTAAATCATTGAATCCCTTTGACACCCAGGTGCTTAACGCACAACGCAGATTTTTCTCTAAAGCGCATGATGGCATTGAAATAGACGGTAATGGACGAGTGCTGGTGCCGCCTGCTTTAAGGAATCAAGTGGGGTTAAAAAAAGAAGTGGTATTGGTCGGCTCCACCGATAAGTTTGAGATTTGGGATAAAGTCAGCTGGTCGGAATACCTGGATGGCGAACAGGAAAACCAGGATAAGGATTGGAGTCTGGCAGCCCAGGTGCTGGCGCCGACTAAAACGTGAGGCAGTATGGGTTTTATCCATGTTCCGGTTTTAATAAAGGAGGTCATCGAGTATCTTAATTGTCAGGCCGCTGTCTGTCAGACTGTTGCCTGGTATTTGGATGGCACATTAGGCGGGGGGGGGCATTCAGAGGCCATTCTTAAAGCAAGCGTTTCCTCTGGTAAGGTGCTCGGCATTGATTACGATGAGGCGGCAATTGCTCAAACCGCAAAAAGGCTTGCTCAGTTTGAAGATCGGGTGATATTAGTGCATGACAGTTTTAAAAACATTAAAGCAATCCTGAAACAAGAAGGAATTGATACATTGGCCGGAGCCATATTGGATTTGGGGTTGTCATCCCGTCAGATTGAAGATGGGCAGCGGGGATTTAGCTTCAAGCTGGAGGGGCCGCTGGATATGCGGCAAGACCAGCGTCAAACAGAAACCGCGGCTGATTTGATAAATAGATTGCCCCACGCCGAATTAAGGCGCTTAATCGGTACATACGGGGAAGAGCGCTGGAGTAATAGGATAGCCGGGGCCATCGTAAGATCCCGGGAGAATAAAGCCATAAAGACAACCTTGGATTTGGCCGAGATAGTATCCTGGGCTATTCCCAAGGCGCATCATCCCCGCCGCATACATCCGGCTACCAAAACCTTTCAGGCATTGAGAATCGCAGTCAATCAGGAGTTGACTGAGCTGGATACCGCCATAAAGGATATATTGGATGCGCTTGCGGTGGGTGGCAGACTCTGCGTTATCAGTTATCACTCACTGGAAGACATAATCGTAAAACAAACCTTTAAGCAATTAAGCGGCGTATGTAGCTGTCCGCATGAAATCCCGGTATGTGTTTGCGGACGTAAGGCAGTAGTCAAGCAACTCACTACCAAACCCGTTGTTCCTACTGAAGCCGAACAACAGCCAAATCCACGAGCTCGCAGCGCCAAACTTCGGGTAGCTCAAAGATTGCCAATGGCAGCCTAAAGCCCGAAAAATTCGGGCAGGCATAGCCTGTTTCTTCAGGACGTTGGCTCATAAACCTTATCCCGCAAGGGATGTCTTGCAAACCCAGGCTGAATTTATGAATAGATCTGGTAAAGGAGTGTAACGTATGGAATCAGCTTATTATAGTCAAGCTGCAGCGCTGAAGAGAACTAATTGTTCCACAGATAAATTTAATTATATTTACTTAATATACATCGTGATGATCTTACTGGCAATGCTGTTGCACACCTGGCGGGGACTATATGCAAGTAAGATCGAATGCGACATCAGAGAGGCAGAGCAAGCCCAGGTACAGATAAGTCAAGTCAACCATCAGTTACGCTTAGAGCGCATGAGCCTGGCATCTCTCTCTCAAATCGATCATCAGGCAAAAGAGCGACTGGGCTTGGTGTTCCCCAGACCGGAGCAGGTTGTGATCATAGAGCAAGAAGGGCCATGATGCCCTAACAGGAGCATGTAATGAAAAGCGAATGTAACAAGGCGTGGCAACGGCGGTTGATAGTGCTGCAAGGACTATTGCTGTTGTTGTTGCTAGCCATTGGAATTCGCTTTTATGACTTACAAGTCAGGCAACATGGGTATTTCAAGGAAAAGGCCGAACGACAGTATCAAAAACGGGTAAAACTGGTAGCTCGCCGGGGCACAATTTTTGACCG
>JAJRUU010000046.1 GCA_024277605.1 bacterium | reverse complement strand
TTTTGCAAATTTTGAGCATCTCTTTATTCGAGAGACCTCATATTTATCAGCTACTTACGCAATGTGATTACCAAAAAACTGAAACATCTGGTTGTATCCAGTTGAATTTATTCGATTATTAACCGGACAGTAGTGATTTTTATTATATTTTTGTGGTTTTTGGTATGCCACATACCTGAGTGTACAGGGTTGGGGCTGCCGCTTTATATAACTTAACTTGTTTGAGGGAGATTATGCCTAGGGAAAGGTTTTTGTTTGTTTCGGATTTTGATAAGACGCTCAGTCTGGATGATACCGGATATTTGTTGGCCGAGAAGCTGGGGATTTCTCCCCAGCAGTTTGATCATAAACTGGAAGTTGTCAGGCGGAAAAATATTGTCCAGTTAGGAGGGGAGCTGGCGTATTTGATTACCAGTGATCAGGATTTTCAGGGCCGCGTCAGCCGCTCTTTGCTGCAGGAGGTAGGCCGGGAGTCAAAGCTTAAGAAAAATGTGCCTATGCTGGTGTCGTTACTTAACCAGGGTATCGGTAACAAACGGTTTTTTACTTATGTTACCTCAGCCGGCCCCTGGGACCTTATCGTTCAGGCCTTAGATGGAATAATTAAGCCGGGGGATATCTACGCCACTACTTTTGAGTATGACCAGAAGGGAATTGTGGTTGAAGTGCAGCGTACCGGGGCTGGTGACGCCAAGGTGGCTACTGTGGATGAGTTGAAGATTCATCAGAAAATACCTCGCAGCCAGATTATCTATGTGGGTGATGGAACCTCGGACGTGCATGTGATGTTGCATGTTAAAGCCTATAACGGCTACCCGATTGCGGTTTCATCCTCGCCCTATATGGGGCACATTGCCAAACGCACGGTGATTTCAGATAATGCCCTGGCGGTATTAATCCCTATATTGGAGGAGTTAAACGGCTACACCGAGCAGCAGATAATTGAGTTTTTCTCCAAGCTTGGTGTGCCGATCAATGAGTGGAACCGGGCAAGTGTGGAGTGGGTTGATCTGGGTGAGGGCGGCCAATAGAGGGGCGATGCCCTTTTTTTATAGTAAATCATAGAAATGGGACGCAGATTTTCGCAGATAAACACAGATTTTTTATATAATCCTGTAAGTATGATGGTCTCGTAAGAAGTCGTCGTTCCCGCGAAAGCGGGAATCCATTCTGATTTTAACTATCGGAAAATACTGGATTCCAGTTTACACGGGAATGACAATAATCTGTGTTTTCAGACTTTGTACGAGACCATCGAATATGCCTCCCATTAGGTTTTTGTTCGTGATGATTTACTTTAGATAAAAGGATAGCTTTATGCGGGTGGTAATATTTGACCTGGGAAATGTTATCGTGCCGTTTGATTTTATGATCTGTTGCAGGCGCTTAGCTGACTATAGTCCGCATTCCCCCGATGATATTTACCAGCATATTTTTAAATTAGCACTTATACATGATTATGAGCAGGGAAGGTTAACCAGTAAGGAATTTTTTGCCGGGCTTTCCGCTGAGCTTGAATTAAAACTGGATTTTGCTCGCTTTTGCCCTATATGGGAGGATATATTTACTGAAAATTCGGCGGTATCCCGAATTATTGCTAGCTTACAAAATGGCTACCGGCTGTTTTTGCTTTCTAATACCAATGAGTTGCATTTTGAATATATCTATAGAAAATATGCTGTCATGAAATTGTTTGCAGAATATATCCTGTCTTATAAGGTGGGGCACATGAAACCCGATCCCCATATATTTGAACAAGCGCTGAAGCTGGCTGGTGTTCCGGCCAATGAGATTATCTATGTCGATGATATTCACAAGTACGCTGAGGTGGCAAAAGAGATGGGAATATGCGGGGTTCACTTTACCTCAGCCTCCAAATTAGAGCAAGAGTTAAATAGCTACGGAATAAAGCTTGACATTTAATGAGCAAAATATAAACTATGTCATACAAAGACGATTACTCAGATATTGGCAACTGCTTTAGGCGTAGGAAATTGCGCTATCGGGGTCTTTTTTGATGACGAGATAAATCGCCTGCCAGGTGTCGATGGCAGTAACGAGACCGTCATTTACCTTGCCTGGGTGGGGCATATATAGTAGATTGTATGTAGAAGATCGGCGGTCTAAAAAGGGGATTTATTCCCTCAGGAGGTTTAAAGGAATGGCGGCATTAAAACAGTTAGAAAAACTGAGTACCCAGGTGTCCCAGGTAATACAAGATGTTGGTCAGCAATTGTTGGCCAAAGATGAGCAAAATGTGGCTTCCCTGGTGGTCTATGGCAGCGCTTTGGTAAGTGATTTTGTGCCTGGACGCTCTAATATCAATCTGTTGCTGGTGTTAGAGCGCTTGGGTTTTGCTGAGTTGAGCGGTTATGCTAAAGTTATCGCTAAATTTAGTAAGAAAAAGATAGTTGCGCCCCTGTTTTTAACCAAAGAGCATATAAAATCCTCGCTGGATGTTTTTCCGATTGAATTTCTGGAAATCAAAGATAATCACCTGGTGATTTATGGAGAGTATGTATTTGAGGATATAATTATTAAATCCGAAGATTTACGTCTGCAATGCGAGCGCGAGATAAAAAGCCGACTGATTCGAATCCGCCAGGCATATATGGAGTCAGGCCAGAAGGCGGCCGACCTGAAAGGTCTACTGGAGGTGTCACTTACTTCAATTCTGCCCATTATGCGAAATGTAATCAGGCTGAAGGGTAAGGCGCCAGCCATAAAAAAGGATGCTATAATTACTGAACTAAGTAGCGAATTCGGCCTTGCTGCTGCTCCTTTTAGTAGAATACTCGAATTAAAGACGCAAAAAAAAGTTCCCCGGCAGGATGAACTGGAAGCGATTCTTAGCGATTATTTACAGCAGGTGCAGCAACTGGCCAAAATAGTAGATCAAATACAAGTGGGGTAATAAGTTTTAATGAAAAGACTAACGCATTTATTTCTAACAATAGCGCTGTTGTTTTGTATTGCGCTTCCGGCATCGGCAGCTTTCCCCAAGCCGCTGGGGCTGGTGAATGATTTTGCCAATATTGTCCCCCCACAAGCAGAGCGCACTCTGGAAAACATCCTGCGGGAGTTAAAGCAGAAAACCACGGCTGAGGTGGCGGTGGTGACTATCGCTGATTTGGAGGATGCTTCACTTGATGGATATGCGGTTGATTTATTCGAGAAGTGGGGGATAGGCCAGAAGGGTAAGGACAAAGGGTTGTTAATTCTGGTAGCGGTGGCTCAGCGTAAGGTTAAGATTGAGGTAGGTTATGGTTTGGAGGGGATTATCCCTGATGGTCTGGCGGGTGAGATTATCAGGGAGGATATTACCCCGGCATTTAAAGCAGGTGATTATGGCGGCGGTTTGCTACAGGGTACATTAGCGGTGGCTGGTATTATAGCCAAAGATGCCGGGGTGCAGCTTAGCGGTTTGCCCCAGGCTAGCCGTCGGCAGTATGCGGATTCTTCCCGGCGTCGGCAGGGTGGTGTTTGGGGAAGTTTGATAATGCTTGCGATATTTATATTTTTGTTTTTTAAATATCCCCGCCTTTTTTCCTTGTTGCTGCTCGGCAGTATGTTGGGTGGTGGACGCCGGGGCGGGCACTGGAGCGGCGGTGGTGGTGGTTTTGGCGGCGGTTTCGGTGGATTTGGCGGCGGCATGAGCGGTGGTGGCGGCGCCAGCGGTGG
>JAJRUU010000300.1 GCA_024277605.1 bacterium | reverse complement strand
TAATGTTTTTGTACCATTAAAATTTTTTTACCGGACAGTAGTGATAGAGAGTAAAAAACAGCTTCGGTTAATCCATCTTTTTCCTTAAAAATGCCGGAATATCCAAGTTTTGCTTATCAAGCTTAAGTGTTCCAGAATTTCCCCCGCCAATTTCCATCTGTACCGACCGGGAGACTGGTTTCTTGTTGATCCGCTCGCTAAATTTCATTAAATCAATAGGATTGGCATTATTCTCTTTCTCAATTTTTTCTTTGGCAAAACCAGCCGCAATCACGGTAACTTTAATTTCATCTTCCATATCATCACTTTTTCCTGCCCCGAAGATGATATTGGCGTCATTGTGAGCAGCTTCATGAATAATAGTTGCCGCTTCATTGACCTTATACAGGGTCAGATCCGCCCCCCCGGTAATATTTAACAAAATGCCGCGGGCGCCTTCTATGCCGGTATCATCCAGCAATGGACAGCAAATAGCCCTTCGGGTAGCCTCAATCGCCTGATTATCTCCCTTGGCGCTGCCTATTCCCATGATAGCCGTACCCTGGTTCGACATAATGGTTTTGACGTCGGCAAAATCTAAATTAATAAGGCTATGCGTAGTTATCAGATCGGCAATTCCCTGCACCGCATGCAATAACACATCATCGGCCAGTCTAAAGGCATCTTCCAGAGAAGCCTGTTCACCGGTTATCCCAAGCAGCTTCTGATTGGGAATGGTAATAAGACTATCCACCACTTCCTCCAGTTCCCTGATGCCGGCCTCAGACTGCTGCATCCGGGTGCGGCCTTCAAACATGAAGGGTTTAGTTACCACTCCTACCGTTAAGGCCCCCAACTCCTTTGACAGCCTGGCAATTACCGGCGCTCCTCCGGTGCCGGTACCACCGCCGAGGCCTGCGGTAATAAAAACCATATCCGCACCGGCCAGCAGTTCTAAAATCTCTTCTGAATCTTCTTCGGCAGCCTTGCGCCCCACCTGAGGGTCAGCCCCAGCCCCTAATCCTTTGGTTATCTTAGCTCCCAATTGAATTTTTCTTGAAACAGGGGAAGCATCCAAAGCCTGGCAGTCTGAATTGGCAACTATAAATTCCACTCCCTGCAGATTGGAACATACCATTCGGCTTACCGCATTGCTCCCGCCTCCCCCGACTCCCACTACCTTTATTTTGGCGCCTTCCGCAATATCTGCAAGCTCAATCATTTTCTCAACCCCCTAAGATATATACTAAAAAACACTGTTAATCCAACTCATCATCTGCTGGGTTAAACGTTGAAACAATCCATTAGCATTAGTTTGATTACACGGTTTGCCATTTTTAGCCCCATACAATGCCAATCCAACTCCGGTAGCGTACATTGGGCTATTCACCACATCCACTAATCCGCCTATGTTTTGTGGATACCCCCGACGTACCGGCAATCCCAGGATTTGCCCTGATATCTCCGGCATACCCTCCATAATCACCGCTCCGCCGGTAAGCACCATCCCTCCGGCTACCAGGTGTTTATAACCGGAATCAGTAATGTACTGATCCAGAAGGCTAAAAATCTCCTCGGCCCGGGGTTCGATTATTTCACATAATACCTGGCGCGAAAGGCTTCGTGGCGCTCGGCCACCTACACTGTGCACATTAACACTTTCATTATCCAATACCATACTGGCGAGGGCACAACCATATTGGCGCTTTATAGCCTCAGCCTCGGCTACCGGGGTGAGTAAGCCAACCGAAATATCATTGGTAAAGTGATCTCCGCCTAATGCTAACACAGCGGTATGCATTACGCTGCCGTTTACAAAAATGACTAAGTCACTGGTTCCTCCACCAATATCAACCAGGACCGTACCCAATTCTTTTTCATCAGCACATATAGTTGCCTCGCTTGCGGCTAACTGCTCCAGCACAATATCTTCTACTTCCAAGCCGGCCTTGGCAACACTCTTTATAATGTTTTGAATAGAATTTACAGCGCCGGTCACGATATGCGTCTCAGCCTCTAATCTCACCCCGGACATGCCAATCGGTTCCTTGACCCCATCCTGACCGTCTACAATGAATTCTTGCGGCAATACATGTATTATTTTCCTGTCTAAGGGAACATTAATAGCCGAAGCGGCCCCAATCACCCGATCCACATCCTCCTGCCTGACCTCGTGATCCCGGTTGGATACAGCTACCACTCCACGGCTGTTAAATCCCTGAAGATGCTTCCCGGCAATTCCTGCATAAACACTCCCCACCTCAACGCCGGCCATTTCCTGAGCCTCTTGAATCGCATCCTTTATTGACTCAACCGTACTGTCAATATTGACCACCACTCCACGGCGCAAGCCTTTAGATGGTTTACAGCCAAAGCCTATTATATCCAACCCGCCTTTACTATTGGGCTCACCTATAACCGCACAAGTTTTGGTGGTGCCAATATCCAAGCCGGTAATTAGATTATGGTTCATATCATCACCTCCCTTCTAATAATGTCTTACACCGCATAAGGCCTATGCCCTGTTTTGAATTTGTTTAAATTGCACAACTACCATATCCTTATATCGTAAATCCAAAAATTCACTTCCTTAATCCGCGCATTCAGGTTTTGCCAGACAGTTTTCATATAGTTTAATTTTTGCTCAATATTGCCTTCGCCCAGACGGACTTCGATTCCATTGCGCACCGTATAGAAGACTGCGTTATACGGATCCTGAACATTTACCTCGGAAACATCCCTGAGCAGGTTAGTCTCCTTGAGCCGGCATAATACCTGAAGCCCATGTTTGATAGCTGCTTGAGTACATTTTTTTCCCGGTCGCAACCGCTCTTTGAATACTCCGCTAATTATGGGTAAATCAGGCAGCTTCTTCCCATCAAACTTCTCTAGCACCACACCTTCCTCATCTACTACATACAAACCGTCAGAGTTTAACAAGGCGAACCCTGTCCGTTCTTTAACTGTGATATTGACGGTGCCGGGGAACGTTTTGGTCACCTTAGCCTGCTTAATATAGGGGTGCATCTCTATGGCTTCTCCAGCCTTTTCGGCGTCTATTTCAAAGATATTTTGTTGATAGCCCGAATTAATCAATTGCCGAATCTGGGAATGCTGCACCTTTTTATTCCCCTTAATCAAAATGCTGGATACCTCAAAGTATGGTAAATGCGTAATGTAATTATAAGCCAGGCGGCCGCCATACCCACCCCCTGCCAACAATACCGCTAATACTATATATTTTATTTTTTTGGCAATCAGTCGACTGACATAGTTGCCTTTTGGTTTTCTATAACCCGGTTTATTAAGTTTTGGGTATTTATTTTTAGCCAACGACAATCCCCTCCTGCACAAGCTTAATACCCCTCACCTCCCACACCAGCTGTTTGATCAGCTCAATTAGCTCTAATACATTTTTGGCTGTAGCCTGACCATTATTTACAATAAAGTTGGCATGCCGGGTGGAAACCTGAGCATCTCCCACACAATATCCCTTAAGCCCGACCGCCTCGATCAGTTTTCCGGCAAACTCACCAGGTGGATTTTTAAATATACAACCGGCGCTTTTTTGACCTACAGGCTGTGTCTCTTTGCGCCGGGACAACAACTTATTGATTTTGTCTTTAAGCTCTTTCTTTGGTTGATATTTAAGCTTTAATTTTACCTCCAGGATGATACTGCCTGCTGGAAGATTACTTTGGCGATAGCCAAATTGAAGTTGATCTTTCTGTAATCTCCTTAGTTGAAGTCCAGCGCCCAGCAGTTTTAGCTCCTCCAACACCTGGGCTATATTCCCCTCGTTTGTACCGGCATTCATAAACACCGCCCCTCCCATTGTACCGGGAATGCCAACCAGGGTTTCCAGGCCCGCTAATTCCTCTTCAACAGCAAACCTGATTACCATTGATAATCTGGCCCCAGCCTGAACTACCAGACAATCGCCTTTACGGGCGATACTATTAAAGCCTTCCTTAAGGCAAACTACAATCCCGTACACCCCTTCATCCCTGACCAGTATATTACTGCCACACCCTACTACAAATATGGGAATATTGTAACGGGAAGCAAACTCATTAGTTCTCACCAAATCATCGATGTCCTGCGGGAATAGCAGCATTTGGGCCGAACCACCCACCCCTATAGAAGAAAAGCCAGCCAAGGGTTCGTCAAACAGCGCTCGACCACGAATTTTCAGCTCATGTTGAAACTGCCGTATAGCACTCTTTGATATTGCGCTGCACACTATACTTTAACCTCTAGTTCCTGCCGTATTTTAGAGGCTAATTCCCCAACATTGCCCGCCCCCAAAGTAAGCAGCATATCCTGTGGTTTCAGCACACCTAACACATAAGGTATGATGCCTTCCGTTTTGGGTATAAACACCACATCCCGGTGGCCATGTTCCCTTACTCCCTCAGCAATCTGCTGAGCGGATACGCCGGGTATCGGCTCTTCACCAGCGGAATAGATACTGGTAACTATCAGCACATCCGCCTGATAAAAGGCGGTAAAGAACTCATCTAACATATCCCTGGTACGGCTATAGCGATGAGGCTGGAAAATGACTACCGTCCTTCTGCCCCAGCCCTCTTTAGCCGCTCGCAGCGTGGCTTTAATTTCCACCGGATGATGCGCATAATCGTCAATTATAAGAATATCAGCTACATCTCCAATAAGTTGAAATCTCCGGTCCACACCGGCAAATTCTTCCAGGGCTGACTTTATAGTGTCAAATTCCATATCCAGATCAAGTCCGACTGCTATGGCAGCCAGGCAGTTGTAAACATTATGTAATCCCGGTACATTAATATTGACCGAACCCAACCTATCTCCCCGATGCAGCACATTAAAACGACTGCTGAACTTACTAAAGACAATCTGTTCAGCCATTACATCGGCCTGGGTGTTTAGCCCATAGGTAATATAGCGTTTCTCTATTTGGGGGATTAGCTCCTGAATATTTTTTTGATCCAGGCACAAAACGGCCGATCCATAAAAGGGAACCTTATTTATAAATTGCAGAAAATCGTGTTTGAGGTTTTCCAGCGTGCCGTAGTAATCCAAGTGTTCGGCATCAATGGTGGTAACTACCGCAATAGTTGGTGAGAGTCTCAAAAACGAGCCATCGCTTTCATCGGCCTCAGCCACCAGAAATTCACCAGAACCTAGTTTTGCATTACTGCCCAGGCTGTTTAAGCGCCCACCCACCACGATAGTGGGATCCAGTTTCCCTTTAGCCAATACGGTAGCCACTATGGAGGTGGTAGTAGTCTTACCATGCGTACCGGCAACGGCAATCCCATATTTAAGCCGCATCAACTCAGCCAGCATTTCGGCGCGGGGAATTACCGGTATCAGCCGCTTGCGAGCCGCCATTATCTCTGCATTATCAGCAGCTATAGCCGATGAGATCACTATTACATCTACACCTTCTACCTGTTTAGCCTTATGCCCGATATATACCTTGGCCCCCAGTTGCTTAAGCCTGTCGGTAATAGGACTTTCTTTGGCATCCGAACCGCTCACCAAATATCCCAGGTTCAAAAGCAACTCGGCAATACCGCTCATGCCGATACCGCCAATCCCTATAAAATATATGTGTTTAATTCTGCCCAGCATTATCTGACTCCGCTAAAATATGCTCCACTATTTGTCGGGCAGCATTTGGCCGACTTAGATCCCGGCTATTTTTTGACATTTGCGCCAGTTTCTCCCGATTATGCATAAGTTCCTGTATAACTTCAGCTAATCCGGCTCCAGTTACATCAGCATCTGACATTACCTGTGCCGCTTTTGCCCGAGCCAGCACCTCAGCATTTTTCCGCTGATGATCATTAGCGGCATGGGGATAAGGTATAAGCAGCGCCGGTTTAGCAGTAGTGGTAATCTCAGCCAGGCTGGTGGCTCCGGCACGGCAGATCACCATATCCGCCGTTGCATAAGCGCTGGGCATATCATAAATGAATGAAACCACATGCGCCTTAATTTCCTGCCGCCCATAAGCAGCCTTAACCTCGGAATAGTCCCGCTCACCCGTTTGATGGACAATCTGTATACTTGTTTTCTCTTTTTCCAACAGCGGTAGCGCTTCCAGTAAACCACGGTTTATGCGCTGGGCACCTTGACTGCCGCCAAAAACCAATACGGTGAATTTATCCGGCGATAGATTAAGTTTTTGTAAAGCCTCGTTTTTTATAGGCAACTTGGTCATTTCCATGCGTACTGGATTTCCGGTAAGCAATGTCTTTTGCTCCGGGAAATAATTTGTTGTAGCCTGATATGAAATAAATATCTTTTTTACTAACTTAGTTAACAAACGGTTAGTTAAGCCCGGATAAACATTCTGCTCTTGAAGGTAACAGGCCCTGCGCATCAACGCCGCACTGACAATCACCGGCCCTGCGCTATAACCACCGACACCCAGCACCGCCTGAGGATTAAATTGACTAATAATCCGTCCCGACTGCCAGCAGGCCGCCGGGAGTCTTAGTGTGGTTTTTATACCCCCCCGGATTGATACCCCCTTAAGTGGACTCATTCTAAGCTCCTTAAATTCAAAACCCTCACGTTTTACAATATCGCCGGTCAACCCGCGAGCATGACCCACAAACAAAACATCCGCCCCGGCTACCTGCCGTTTTAATTCCTGGGCAATAGCAATCCCCGGATATAAATGGCCACCGGTCTCCCCGCCGGCAACTATCCATCTCACCGGCTCCCCCTGAAAGCCCTGCTTGACTTTTTAGCCGGAGTTGTTTGTGCGTGGGATATATTCAGCAAGATACCAATCGCCAGCATATTTACCACTAACGCCGACCCCCCGTAACTGATAAACGGCAAGGGCAAACCCTTGGTCGGCAGGAGGCCGCCGACTACTCCCATATTAACTATAGCCTGTATACCGATTAAACACGTAATGCCCAATGCCAGATAGCTCCCAAAAACATCCGGGGCTCGCCGGGCAATGAATAATCCCCGCCACATCAACACGGCAAACAAAATCAGGATCAGGACAACCCCCAAAAATCCCCATTCCTCACCGATAACCGCCAGGATAAAGTCAGTATGAGCCTCCGGCAAATAAAAAACTTTTTGTTGACCAGCCCCTAAACCTACACCGGCCAGCCCTCCACGGCCCAGCGCAATAAAAGACTGGGTAAGTTGGAATCCGGCATCGCTGGGATCCCGCCATGGATTTAAAAAACTAATAATCCGGCGCTGACTGTAGGCAAGGTTAGATACCAAAAGCCAAAAACCACTCAGGCAGACCAGCCCCAGTGCAGCCAGATACCTGAATCTTATCCCAGCCACAAAAAACATGACCAGCGCCAGCGCAGCCAGAATCAGACAGTTGCCTATGTCCGGCTGGCAGGCCACTAGAAGACACATCGCCCCCAGCACGATAAAAACAGGCAGCGTGTTTTTATGGCCTTCTTCTTCCTGTTTATCCCCTGACTCTGATAAGCTGCGTGCCAGGTAAACTATCAAGCACCATTTAGCTATTTCAACAGGTTGAAAGCTGAAACTTCCCCAGGCAAGCCAACGCTGGGCGCCGTTTTGAGTCTGGGCTTGAGGGGAAACCAAAACCATAATCAGTAAACCAAAACCTAACGCCAACCAGACATATACACTTTTCCTCCACCAGCTATATGGTAATTTCATACCCAAAAACATCACTGCCATACCGATGATGAGTCTCGTTAACTGACGGGTTAAATAATAGTATCCATTTCCATACCACCTTTGGGCTACCGGCATGCTG
>JAJRUU010000045.1 GCA_024277605.1 bacterium | reverse complement strand
TGTGATTACCAAAAAACTGAAACATCTGGTTGTATCCAGTTGAATTTATTCGATTATTAACCGGACAGTAGTGATGCAAAATGGAAATTGTTCCCCTCGTTCCCCTTTATCTTGACTCTAACGTTTGGATTGTGCTATTTTGAGCAAGGAATAAGGGTACCTTTAAAAAGGGGACAGGTCCCGATAACGTTTAATCAGGTCTTAATCATATGCACAACATTGCTCCACCTGAAGATAAGCTGTGGATTATCCCCCTGGGCGGTTTAGGGGAGATCGGGCTGAACATGATGGCCCTGCACTACGGCGATGATATAATAGTCATCGATGCCGGGCTGATGTTCCCGGATGAGGAGATGCTGGGGGTGGATATAGTAGTCCCCGATGTGACGTATCTCAAGGAGAATCAGGCCCGCATCAAGGGCTTGATCCTTACGCATGGGCATGAAGATCATGTGGGCGCCTTGCCCTACCTGTTAAAGCAGTTAAACCCGCCTATATTCGGTACTCAACTTACCCTGGGTTTGATTGAAGGTAAATTGAGGGAACATGGATTATGGAATAATACCAAGTTAAATGTAGTCAAGCCCCGGCAAATACTGGAGTTTGGCAGCTTTAAGATTGAGTTTATCCGGGTATGCCACAGCATTGTGGATGGAGTGGGCCTGGGGATTTCTACCCCGGTGGGTAATATCATTCACAGCGGTGATTTTAAGCTGGATCAAACCCCTATAGATGGGCAACTAACCGATCTTTATAAATTTGCCGAATATGGAGAGCGCGGGGTGCTGGCCCTGTTTTCTGACAGCACCAACGCCGCCCGGGAAGGTTATACCTTATCCGAGCGAGAAATCACCCAGACCTTCGAGGATGTTTTCCGCTCAGCCTCCGGCAGGATCATTGCGGCCACCTTCGCCTCCAATATTCATCGCATCCAGCAGATGGTGGATACGGCTAAAAAGGCAAACCGCCGCATATGCTTAATGGGCAGAAGTATTGTGCAAAACTGTAGTGTTGCTTTGAGATTGGGTTATCTCGATATCCCACAGGGAATGCAGATAGAGATTAAGGATATTCCCAACTATCCCCCGGAAGAGTTACTGATTATCACCACCGGCAGCCAGGGCGAACCGATGTCGGCCCTGTCGCGTATGGCCATGAATGATCATAAGCAGGTTAAGGTAGGCGCCGGAGATACGGTTATTATCTCAGCCGGGGTTATTCCCGGCAATGAAAAACCCATCTCCCGCATCATAAACCATTTCTTCAGGCGGGGGGCCAAGGTCATCTATAAAGAGGTATCCGATATCCATGTATCAGGCCACGCCTGCCAGGAGGAGTTAAAACTGCTCATAAACCTGGTGCGTCCGCAGCACTTTATCCCGATTCATGGGGAATATCATCAAATGATGCATCATTGCCAGTTGGCAAGGAAGCTGAATATCCCGGATGAAAACATCATCCTGGCCACAGACGGCGATATTATTGAATTCGGCAGGGATACAACAGCGTATATTGCCGGTAGAATTGCTGCCGGACGAGTGTTCGTGGATGGCAAGGGGGTCGGCGATGTGGGAGATGTGGTGTTGCGCGACCGGCAGCACCTAGCCACAGACGGCATGCTGGTGGTCATTATCGGTATTGACAAACAAACCGGCAATATTGTTTCCGGCCCGGATATAATCTCTCGCGGCTTCGTATACGAGGATGAGTCGCAGGAATTTCTGGCTGAGGCCAAGCAGGTAATTATGGAGCTGCTGGATGAACTGGAGGTAGAGTCAAAGACGGAATGGGCAGTGGTTAAAGCCAGTATTCGTAGCGTGCTGCGCAAATTCATCTCTAAACGTATCGCCAGAAAACCGATGGTGCTGCCGCTTATCATTGAAATATAGGTTCCCTTACCCGACCTATTCATAAATTTAGGCTGGGTTTGCAAGACATCCCTTGCGAGATAAGGTTTATAAGCCAAGGCTTATAAACCAACGTCCAATAAAACTTTGTTTGCCCAAGGGGACAGGAATAGGAGACTGATAAATTTATAATTTTCAACTAAATATCGATTCGCCCATAACAAGACCAGAATTTTTCGGGCTTAATAAACAAGTACAAGACATGGAGATCAAACCCTTTGACCCTAAGCGGGTAGGGCCAAACAAAATCATCAAAGAAAGACTTAACTCATTGGGGTATATAAATTAAATGACTGTCATTGAAGCTATACTACTGGGCATAATTCAGGGATTAACCGAGTTCTTGCCGGTAAGCAGTTCTGGCCATTTGGTAATTGTGCAAACATATTTACCGAACTTTACTCCTCCGGGAGTTACGTTTGACGTATGGCTGCACCTGGGTACCCTGGTGGCGGTAATCATATATTTTCGCCAGGACATAAAAGACATCCTGTTCAGTCTATATCCCCAAAAAGATGAGGTTTCTGCCTTGAAAGCCGAGCAGCGCAAACTGGCTGGTTTAATAATATTGGGATGTATACCTACCGCCGTAATCGGCCTTACTTTTAAAGACCAGTTTGAGGCCCTGTTTGGGCTGGCCCTGCCGGTCAGCATTATGTTAGGGATAACCGGGCTATTGCTGTGGTTGGCCGACAGGGTAACCAGCGCTCCACGAAAACTTAAACAAATGGGAATATTGGATGCCATAATTATAGGAGCCGTCCAGGGCATGGCTATAATTCCGGGTATCTCCCGTTCCGGCTCTACCATTGCGGTCGGCATATATCGTCGGCTGGATCGTACACTTGCTGCCCGTTACTCTTTCTTAATCTCAATTCCAGCGGTTATGGGAGCCGCTTTACTGGAAGCAAAAGAATGGGGAAGCCTTATGGGAAGCCTGAATTTACTTCCGCTGGCGATGGGATTTATCTGTGCCGCTGTGAGCGGTTACCTGGCTATCGGTATGTTGATGCGGCTGGTAATAAAGCATAAATTGAGCTATTTCGCCTATTATTGCTGGACAGTGGCGCTACTCAATCTGATGGCATATTATATAATCCCTATGCAAGGATAATAAGATGAAAGTCGCCACCGCCTTACAAATGCAGGAGATAGATCGGCTGGCCATTGAGGAGACCGGCGTTAAGGGAACAGTGTTAATGGAGAATGCCGGTTTGCAGACTGTGCTGGCCATGGAGCGTTTCTTTGGCGCTCTGGAAGGCACAAAAGTGTGCATCGTTTGTGGCAAAGGCAACAATGGCGGGGATGGGATGGTAATTGCCCGCCACTTGTATAATCGGGGTGCGCGCGTATGTATCGTATTATTAGGCGAAAAATCCGCCCTGAAAGGGGATGCTAAGGTCAACTTAGAAATAGCGCTGCTGATGGGGCTGGAATTAACCGAAGTAACCTCTGAGGGTGAACTATCAGTGGTAAAAGAGAAGATAATCTCCAGCCATATTGTAGTAGATGCAATATTCGGTACCGGTATGCATTCGGCCCCCCGCAAATTCTATCAAACGATCATTAATAAAATCAACGAAGCCGACAAATCGGTGGTATCAGTCGACATCCCTACCGGCTTGGATGCCGGCACGGGGAATGTGTTGGGTAGCTGTATCGAGGCCAATTTAACGGTTACTTTTGGCTTACCAAAAATAGGGCTGATATACGGTACAAACCGCCAATATGCAGGGCAACTGGAGATAGTCGATATCGGCATCCCAAAAACACTGATTGATAACATTCCCATAAGAGTAAATCTAATAGAAAAAAAGTATATCGCCTCCTTATTTAAGAAGCGGCAACTAGACACCCACAAGGGAGACTATGGACATGTGTTGGTAATTGCCGGTTCAATGGGTAAAACCGGAGCGGCAGTCTTAGCCGCAACCGCCGTCTTAAAGGTTGGAGCCGGGTTAGCGACACTGGCTGTCCCTAAGGGAATACATCATATCATTGAGATGAAAACCACCGAGGTGATGAGCGTACCGCTACCGGAAACTAAAGAGCATACCCTGGCCCGGGAAGCAGAAAAGTATATTCTGCGCCTGGCTGAAAACATGGACGTTGTAGCTATTGGTCCTGGTTTGGGCACTCACCCGGAAACACGTCAGTTGATTAACGACATAGTTACTCATTTGCAGATCCCCATAGTGGCCGATGCCGATGCCATCAACGCCATGCCCTTAGCGTCACTAAAATATACCCGCGCCCCACTGATTATTACCCCTCATCCTGGCGAGATGTCCAGGCTGTTAGGGATACCTACTAAAGAGATACAAGAAAACCGGTTGGAGGCCGCTCAGAAAACCGCCCAGGCCTGTGAGACCTATGTAGTACTCAAGGGGGACCGCACCCTGATTGCCGATCCACAGGAAAATGTCTATATAAACCCTACCGGAAACCCGGGTATGGCTACTGCGGGAATCGGTGATGTACTCACCGGAATGATTGCAGGCTTTATAGCACAGGGATTATCACCGCAGCAAGCCTGCAATGCCGGGGTGTATATACATGGATTGGCCGGCGATTTGGCTGTGCTGGAGAAGGGAGAAATGGCAATGATGGCTGGAGATTTACTGGAGTTCATACCGACCGCCTTGAAGCAGCTTAATGGGCAAGGTTAATCAGGCTTATATCTGCTTAATAACATTTATCCCGATCTATTCATAAACTCAGACTAGATTCGCAAGACACCCCTTGTGAGATAAGGTTTATGAGCCAACGTCCTGAAGAAGCAGGCCATGTCTGCCCGAATTTTTCGGGTTATAAGGTTTCGTTGATGAAGAAGATTCAATCTCAGTATATAGTCTATGGAGTGGTTTCTTGCATTCTGGTCATAATAGTACTTATGACTTTATCGGTTCATAACAGCTCTAAGCAGGAAATAGGCCGGCAATTTAATGATCAACAATTGATTCTGGCAAATGAAGCTGCCATAGGAATTGAAAATTTCCTGGCAGAAATTGAGGCCAACTTGCTGGGTTTGTCCCAGAGAGTTTCAGATAATGGCGCTAAAACGCTAAATCAGGACATAAAATATAGCTATGACATACTCAAATCCAAAATATCTTACATATTTTATATAACCCCTGATGGGGTGTTATCTAAGTTCTATAGCCCGTCCCATAAGCAAAACACATTAAATACCCCGGAGGTGAAATCTATTATCGGCCGGGCAATACATGGGTTTAAAAAGGGGTCGAAATATCCCTGGATAAGTGACATCTTATTCCAGTCGGATGGGCATAAACATATTATAATTTTGGCGCCGGTATTTTTTAATGTGGAGAAAAAACAGCCCGCAGATGTTGATATTATATTGAACGGATATTTGGGGGTCATGGTCGATCTCGATACTATTCTGGAATTATTTATTGCCCCCATTCGCCCCGGGGTAACCGGCTATGCCTGGCTGCTGGATAACAACGGCACCTTAATATATCATCCTGAACATCCTGAGATGCTGGAGCATAATATTTTTAAGGTTGATGAGG
>JAJRUU010000299.1 GCA_024277605.1 bacterium | reverse complement strand
AGTGACGGCGGTAACAAATAAGGCGTCTCCCGGTCGGTCAGTATAAATTTAACACTCATCTTTTGGCCCCTTCATGGCAAAGATTTATTTCCGACCATTATACCATATTCTGCTGCTAAAGTCCGACAGACTCCTAGTCTATTATATGCCGCATTTAAAATTTCCTCAAAACTACCAAACAACGGAACTTGCCTACCAATACACTTGAATAGTTTACTCTTCATCCGCTACCCCTTGCGATAAGTGTACTTATCCCACCGCAATCTCCATACCAGTATTTTTTATTTCATAAATAATCGGCACCCAGGTATCTTCTTCAAAGGCTTTGGTAGAAAAGCTAATTGGCTCCAAACGGGCATCCACCTTAACCGCCAACCGAAAAAGCCTGCTTCGCTCTTCCATCCTGTTTTTGCCAAAATCAGGGGAAATGATAGCCACATCAATGTCGCTAAACTTATGTGCACATCCTTGAGCATACGAGCCGTATAGTATAACCTTATCTATTCTAATCCCCCATTCGCCAACCCTTTTAACAAATTCCCGGATTATTTTTCTAATCTCTGCTGTAACCATTGAAACATCTCCCTGATTTCGCGCAACTTAGCCGTACAAAATCTTTTGGTGCACCGCTGATAAAATTCATAATGTTGATCCGGATAACGACTTTCCAGGTGAAACTCCATAAATTCCGCCAGCTTTTCCAACCGCTCATCTCCCACCGGCGCTGAAAGCATTCCCGCCAGCATAGGCAGGTTGTGGGTTCTGGGGGCATGCTCCCCCGTATCCCTCACCACTATGGCCTTTAAGCATTTCTCTAGCGCCAGATGTCCTATAAACAAGGCAAGGATACCGCTCCTTTTCAAAAAGTGCCTGCGCGGTCTCCAAATCATATTCAGCACCTCTTCTCCAGTATTCAATAGTTTTATTTATATCAGGTTTAGCGGTCATACAGCAACCCTTAAGGAAGTTATGGTTATCTCATCATCTGGAATCGCTTCTCCATCAACCACATAATCCGAAAGCACAGCATCTATGGCCGACCTCATCTCGGCAATAGTTTCCTCATATGTTTCGCCTTGGACATGACAGCCGGGCAGGGCCGGACAATCGGCAAAATAGCCGCCCTCTTCACAGGGTTCAATGATTACCGTAAAGCGATGTTCGTGTTTCATTATATCATCCCCCTTACTTATCCAGTTCCCCTAAAATCGTCTGAATCAGTTCATTCAACCCTTCACCGGTTACCGATGAGATGGGAATAAATATCAATTCGTTATCCTTGCAAAATGCACTTAATAGCTTAAGCCGGTCAGGGTCGGCTGCATCCAACTTGCTGGCTACTACCAGTTGTGATTTATCGGCCAGTTTTGGATTAAACTGTTCAAGTTCATAATTTAACGCTTTATAATCAGCTACCGGATCCCGCTGGGTTCCCTGAGATACATCGATCAGATGCACCAGCAACCCGGTTCGCTCTATATGTTTTAAGAATCTGTCCCCCAAGCCAACACCCTGGTGGGCCCCCGGCACTAATCCCGGTATATCGGCCACCACAAAGCTTCTATAGTCGCCCCCCTTAACCACTCCCAGGTTGGGAGTAAGCGTAGTAAACGGATAGGCGGCTACCTTTGGGCGGGCTGAAGATATACGGGATATCAAGGTCGATTTGCCGGCATTGGGAAAACCGATCAAGCCCACATCAGCCAACAGCTTAAGTTCAAGCTGCAGCCAGGCCTCCTCCCCGGCTTTTCCTTGCTCGACTGTACGGGGGGCACGATTTACCGCAGTGGCGAATCTGGCATTTCCGCGGCCACCCTGTCCGCCATGAGCGACAATCAGCCGTTCAGCTTTGTCAACCATATCCCTTATTAGATTGCCCTGCATATCTTTAATCATTGTACCGCGGGGCACCTTAATTATCAATGCAGGGGAGTTTTTGCCATGCTGATCTTTACCCCGGCCATGCTCCCCCCGCTTGGCCCGGCAATGTTTATGATAGCGCAAATCAAGCAAGGTATGTACCCGCTCATCCACCTGAATAACCACATCGCCGCCGTTGCCGCCGTCCCCACCGTTCGGGCCGCCACGCGGGACATATTTTTCACGCCGGAAACTTACACAGCCGTCCCCACCACCTCCAGCCAGCACATAGATTTTTAGCTGATCAACAAAATTCATTGGCTATAATTAAAAAAGGGTTTCGGATAACAGCCCCAAAACCCCTTTTTCCTTCTCAAGCATAACTTTTATATAATTTACTCAGCATAGACGCTTATTTGGCGCTTGTATTTTCCCTTTTGTTCAAACTTAACCACACCATCAATCAGGGAAAACAATGTATCATCTCCACCCTTTTTGACGTTGGTTCCGGGGAAAAATTTGGTGCCTCGCTGGCGCGTTAATATACTGCCGGCGCTCACAACCTGACCAGCAAAACGTTTCACTCCAAGGCGCTTAGCAATACTATCCCTGCCATTAGTAGAACTACCACCCGCTTTTTTATGTGCCATTTTATCAACTCCTTACCCCGAACAATTCGGGTTTTGTGCAGGCAAGCCTGCCTTTACTTAAGAAATTACCGTGAGCATTAAACAACTATCAATAAACTTTAAAATTAACAAAAATTTTGTAAAAAAGGGACTTGTCCCAGGGACTTGTCCCTAGGCTTTTATATCTAAAATAGCCACCCCGGTGAAATACTGGCGGTGACCCCATTTGCGCTTATATCCTTTACGGCGCTTATACTTAAATCCAATTATTTTTGCCGCCCGATCCTGCTCTACTACCCGTCCGATAACCCTGACGCCTTTAAGCAAATCATCGCTGGTGACAAGCTGATCTTCTTTTCCTACCAGTATAACCCGATCAAACTCAACCTGCTCACCGGGAGAGGCATCTAATTTCTCCACACGGATACAATCACCTTTACTGACCCGGTATTGCTTCCCACCTGTTTCAATTACAGCATACATATCATAACTCCAATTTATTGTTTAACATGAGTCTCCGATTTACGGCTATTTTAATAACATGTTGAGAGCATTTTGTCAAGAAATTTCTCATTTAAATACCGTTTTTAGCCAGTTTTTGAAGCGCATTACACACATAGTCCACTTCCTCTGCGGTATTAAAATAGCCCATACTCAAGCGTACCGTGCCATCCGGGGAAGTCCCCATAGCCCTGTGTGCCAACGGCGCACAATGCAATCCCACCCTCGTCATTATGCCTTGCTGCTGGTCAAGATAATAGCCCACCTCATTAGAGCGCAAGCCTTCAACATTAATAGATACCACCGCGGTCTGTCGATTGGCATCCTGGGGCCCGTACATGGTCACTCCCTCTATTTTTTGGATACCACAGATCAGTTGTTCGGTGAGCGCTTTTTCATGCTTATGAATTTTATCTGTACCGGTTTTCATGATGAACTCTATCCCAGCCGCCAAGCCCGCCAGGCCGCCGGTATTTTTGGTGCCGCTTTCATATTTATCAGGCATAAAATCAGGATGTACATCCTGCTCTGAAAGGCTGCCGGTACCGCCTTCTTTAAATGAAGGCATAATCTCTTCCAGCCCCTCGCCTATATACAACCCCCCGGTTCCTTGCGGCCCGAACAGGCACTTATGTCCAGGAATAGCCAGTAGATCCAGCTTATATTTTTTCACATCGATAGGAATGACCCCCGCCGTCTGGGCCGCATCAATCATGTAATATGCGCCATCGTATTTGGAAACGATCTCGCCTATTTCTTCCACCGGCATAATGGTACCGGTAACATTTGAGGCGTGAATTATGCTCACCAGTTTTGTATTGGGGCGGATGCTCTTTTCCACATCAGCCGGGTCTAAGAAGCCTTCCTTGGTGCAAGGCAGCACGGTTAGTTCAATTATACCTTGCTGCTCCAAACGTCGTAAAGGCCTGAGGACTGAATTGTGTTCAAAAACGCTGGTTACGGCATGATCTCCTTTGCGCAGCAGACATTTAATAGCCAGATTAAGCGAATCAGTGGCATTGAAGGTTAAGATCATCCGCGCAGAATCATCTATAGCAAATATTTCAGCCAATAATTCACGCGCATTTAATACAATCCGCTCCGCCTCTACCGACAGTTTGTGTCCTGAACGTCCGGGATTAGCTCCCACTTGCCGTGAAAAGTGATCCATGGCTTTATAAACTGATTCCGGTTTAGGCCAACTGGTAGCTGCATTATCAAAATATACCATAACTCCTCCTTAACGGCATGATTTAGCTTTACAAATTTTAAGGGTTAAGCGCTTGACATGAGAAATATACTATAGCATAATTCACATGTACTTGTAAAATAAAATCAGTTTCAACCTACACAAATAATGAATCACGATGACTTTAATTGGGGCTATACGCCTCATACAAGTTTTATCCAGCGGTTGGATCCCCGTATCAAGTTGCTGGCTCTGCTTTGCCTGATGATCGGTTTATTCTCTTCTGCAGTGGGAGTTTTGCTGGTTTTTTGCTTATGTATAGTAGCTATTACATTAGCCCACCTGCCGCAGAGAAGGCTGTTTCGCAGCTTATATGCGCTGAAATGGTTGTTCTTGTTTACTATATCGTTCCACCTGTTCTTTACTCCCGGACACTATATATTTAACGGTTGGGGGGGAACTTATGAGGGTTTATATAATGGAATCCTGATCAGCGCCCGCCTGATGCTATTGGTGCTGATTTCATCTCTCCTGATGCTGACTACTTCGCCGGTGAAACTGACTCATGGACTTGAAAGCTTGCTTAGTCCCTTAGAGTATTTAAAAGTACCGGTGGCTGAAATAGCTTTGATGATTATGCTCTCGCTACAATTTGTCCCGGTTTTATTAGGAGAAGCCAGGCTGCTGATAAGAGCCCAATATGCCCGTGGTATAAATTTAGAGCATAGCAATATAATACATAAAGCCAAAAACATGCTGGCGTTATTTATACCTTTAATTATGGGCGCCCACAGAAAAGCCGAAAGCGTAGCTCTATCCATGCACATCCGCGCATATTGCGGGAAGCGCCCACGCGCCAGACTGCATCCGCTCAAGCTTAAGTTTGCCGATTATGTAGCCTGCATAATCGTTATCGGTATACTGTTTGCTGCGGGATTATAATTTAAACCACAGGAAATCAAAACTTGCGTAACCTAAAACTAACCATTGCCTACGACGGCACCAATTACCAGGGCTGGCAGGCGCAGTCTACAGGAAGCACCATCCAGGGGGTTTTAGAGGGGAAAATATCGCGCATCACCAGCGAGTCAGTTCGCTTACATGCTGCCGGGCGCACCGATGCCGGGGTGCATGCTTTACAACAAGTGGCCAACTTCACTACTTCGCATAATATCCCAACGCCTTCACTGGCTAAGGCGCTGAACAGCATGCTGCCCGACGATATTGTAATCAATGACATAGAAGAGGTGGAACCGGACTTTCAGGCACGCTATAGGGCGAAGAGCAAGAAATACATTTATCGCTTTTTGCAGCAGCCCCGGCCCTCTCCATTTGAGCGCCAATACGCCTGGCACATACGAAAGCCGCTGGATATAGATAAGATGCGCCAGGCAGCTCAATCCTTACTGGGAGAGCATCATTTCGGCTCTTTCCAGGGATCGGGCTGCAATGCCAGGAATCCGGTTAAAAATATACACCAACTTGATTTTCAAGAAAATTGTCAAATTTTAAGTTTTAGTATTAAAGCCAGTGGTTTCCTGCGCCATATGGTACGCAATATAGTGGGCACCCTGGTAGATGTAGGGCAAAACAAACTGGCTCCGGCTGAGCTAGAAACCATCTTAGCAGCCAAAGACCGCACTAAAGCCGGCCCTACCGCCCCTCCGCAGGGTCTTTTTATGGCAGAAGTGGAGTATTAAGTTATCCATGAAAACTAGAATCCATATTATACTAATCACATTATTAATCGTATTGGGAATTGCCCCAACGGCTGAAACCTGGGCATATCAATTCAGATATGATACAATTGACGTTGTATTAATTTCCAAACCAGGAAGATTCAAGATAAAGGCCGAGGTGGCTGATTCAGGGACAAAAAGAAGCTTGGGGCTTATGCACCGGGATCGGCTAGCCACGGATGCGGGCATGTTATTTATTTTTGATACTGAGAAGCCGCGTTCTTTCTGGATGAAAAACACCCTTATACCACTGGATATAATCTTTGTGTCGCACGACTTTAAAATTATGCACATAGCCAAAAATGCAACTCCATGTAAAGCCGATCCTTGTCCAACGTATAACTCCGGTTATCCGGTAAAATACGTGGTGGAAATTAATGCGGGATTGAGTGAGAAAATGGGACTGCGGGTTGGAGATTTAATTGAGTTCGATCTATCGACGTTGACTAGCCACTAGTATCATTTTCTCTTTGAAATGGCACAGACACTTACTGGTAGCCGCAAGCTTCAGCTTGCGCACCAAGCGCAGGCTAAAGCCTGCGACTACCCCATATTTGTGTAGTTACAACAAGGAAATTATATAAGGAGAGGTTCTTTGTTTTATTACAGGATGTTTTTACCCACACTAAAAGAAACGCCGGCTGAGGCTGACTTAATCAGCCATCAATTGATGCTGCGGGCGGGAATGATTCGCAATCTGGCAGCCGGGATTTATTCCTATCTGCCGTTAGGTTATAAAGTAATCCGCAAAATCGAGAATATTATTCGCCAGGAGATGAATCGGGCTGGAGCGCAGGAGGTGCTTTTACCGATCTTAAGTCCGGCTGAACTTTGGGAGGAAAGCCAGCGCTGGGAGATATATGGGCCGGAGCTGATCAGATTACAGGACCGTCACCAGCGAGATTTCTGCCTGGGGCCCACCCATGAAGAGGTAATTACCGATTTGGTGCGCCGTGATGTACGCTCGTATCGCGAGTTGCCGCTTAATCTGTATCAGATTCAGACCAAGTTCCGGGATGAAATCCGTCCCCGTTTCGGGCTTATGCGGGCGCGTGAATTCATTATGAAGGATGGCTACAGTTTTGACAGCAGCCAATCCGCTGCCGAAGAGAGCTATCGCAAAATGTACGAAGCATATCAAAATATTTTTGAGCGGTGCGGCTTGGATTTCAGAGCGGTGGAAGCCGACAGCGGGCCGATTGGGGGCAGTTTCTCTCACGAATTCATGGTACTGGCTGATATGGGTGAAGATAGCATTGTCAGTTGTACGGATTGCGAGTATGCTGCAAATATAGAGCGGGCACATGCTATCCTGCCCAAGCAGAACGACAACCAGCCCGCAGATGTGCAGGAATTAGAGCAAGTCGCCACTCCCAACATGAAGACAGTGGAAGAAGTGTCCGGTTTTTTTGGCTGTACGCCCCAGGACTT